>JBAXGQ010000005.1:0-47533 GCA_037139315.1 Burkholderiaceae bacterium | reverse complement strand
TTGGTGGCCCGGGGCGGAATCGAACCACCGACACAAGGATTTTCAGTCCTCTGCTCTACCGACTGAGCTACCAGGCCATTTAAGACAGTAGATTGTAGCGGAAGTGTTTTTAAGTGAATAAAACGTCTTTACTTTGGCTGTTTGCAAGGGCGCCATAAGCTAAGTTGTGATGTTTTCAAGCGGGCCGGGGAAATACTACCAACTGGGCTACCAAGGCAAGGCCAAGAAAGATAGATTAATTACCCTTATTTCTTGAGGTATCTATACCTAGGGCCTTGAGTTTGCGGTAAAGGTGGGTACGCTCAAGGCCAGTAAATTCAGAAATTTTGGTCATACTGCCGCCCATAATTTGCATTTGATTTTCAAAGTAGGCCTTTTCAAATAAGTCTCTAGCCTCGCGCAAGGGCAAATCAAAATAGCTTTTTGCAATGCCACTGATTAACTCAATCTCAGACTGCCCACCCTTGGAAATTGCTGTGGCCTCATGCGCCGCGCCTGTTTTGGGTTGGCCCGGTGAATATGCGCCATTTGCGGTAATGGCATCATCAGGATCAGGTACCTTCAGCGATTTTTCTAAAGCCTTATTTACCGTCTTCAGTAATTTTTGTAAAGCAATCGGCTTTTCTAAAAAATTCATTGCGCCAATGCGGGTTGCCTCAACGGCGGTATCGATTGTGGCATGGCCAGACATCATCACTACTGGCATTGTCAGCTGCCCGCTCTTCGACCACTCTTTAAGTAAAGTAATCCCATCGGTATCGGGCATCCAAATATCGAGCAAGACCAAGTCGGGGCGCATTTGCTCACGAATAGTTCGTGCTTGAATGGCGCTTTCTGCTGAATAAACAGTATGGCCTTCATCGCTCAAAATTTCATTAAGCAATTCACGGATTCCCATCTCATCATCAACAACTAAAATATTTGCCATCTTATGCGGGTTCTTTTGCAAGGTTCATAAATACAATCGCCACTTTAGCGCCAATCACCAGCTCGCCTTGTAAGCGATTTTGAATTTCAATTTTGGCGCCATGGTCATCAATGATTTTTTTTACTACTGCTAAGCCCAATCCGGTTCCCTTACTCTTGGTTGTAACGTAGGGCTCGAACGCCCTTGCCAATATCTTAGCTGGAAATCCACATCCTGAGTCACTTATTGTGAGTCGAACTGCATTCTGCAGCGGGCCAACCCCAGCACCGTATGGAACCATGCTAGTCTTTACTGTAACAAAAGCAGCCTGATCTTTACCTTCGAGGGTCGCATCTTGTGCATTCTGCAATAAATTATGTATTACTTGCCTTAGTTGTGTAGGGTCGCCAAGAATATCTGGACAATTTGGGTCTAGCTGAACCTCCATTGGACTACCTTCGTATAAGCCTAGAATTTCTTTAATCAGGGTATTCAGTGAAACCGGCCGTAGTTGTGGCAATGGGGTCTTTGCAAAATCGCGGAATTCGTTGACCATTTGCTTCATGGCTTGCACTTGACCGATAATCGTCGCAGTATTGCGGTTCATCATTTCTTCTAGTTCGGGCGTTACTGCGCCCGTCAACTTCTGTTGCAAACGTTCAGCAGATAATTGAATTGGGGTTAGAGGATTTTTTATTTCGTGTGCCAGCCTACGCGCCACTTCTCCCCAAGCAATGGAGCGCTGTGCCGCGACAACGTCGGTAATGTCATCAAAAACAATCATGCGCAAATCATGACTTAACTCGGTGCCCCGCACAAAAAGCGTTATACCAACTTCATTTTCATATTCATTGATCGCGTGCAACTGAATTTGTTTCTGCCAAATAGAGGCGCTGTTTTTTTTGTGCTCAGCCTGGCTTGTTTCTCCAGAAATTGCCATATTCATCGTGGCAAAGCCTTCTCGAATGGCGGCTTCAAACTCTTCTAGCAAAGGAAGCGCGCTTAATTTTTGACCGCGCCTTTGCGCCAGGTCAGCGCCAAAAATGCGATCAGCCCCTGGATTACTTGAAACTAAATGGTATTGTCGATCAAAGATGCATACCCCGGCAGTGAGGCTGTCTAAAATTGACTGTAAAAATGATTTAGATTCCTCTTGCGCAGAACGGGCGTCGGCAATTTGCTTGGTCATCATATTAAATTGCCGCGTTAATATGCCCAGCTCGTCCCCAGTGTCCAGCTCCGGTTTCGGTGATAAATCGCCTTGGGCAACCGCCTCCGTGCCCCGTAAAAGCATCAACAAGGGCTTAGCCAACTCTCCGCCCAATAGGAGTGCCAGACTTACTGCCACAAAGAGGGCAAAGAATAGCGTTAAGGTTAAGGTGCCTATATACATTTTGCGTAAGCCGGTTCGCCCTAAGGCCTTTTCCTGATAATCGCTATATGCGGACTGAATTGCTAAGGTATTTTTAGTGATGCCAGGAGAAACTTGCTTTACTAATTGCAAGTACCAAACCTCTCGTGGTCGTTGTAGGCTAAGCCCAAACCCACCGCCTACTGAGACAGCGCGCTCCTGACTAATAGGCACCACTGCACGCAAAAAATAGCTTTGCGCACCATCTAATTCAATTCGCTCATCAATGGTGCCAGTGCCCTTTAATTTATTAGCTTGCGCCAATAAACTTTCTGAAGGAGGCGGTGTCGCCTGAATATTGCTACCAGAAACGGCTACTGCAATTAGCTGCTGCCGGGAATTAAAAATAGCCAATTCTTGGGTGTTTGTTTGGGCGCGGAGTCGAGACAATAAAAGCGTTAACTCTGCAGGGCTTGAATTATTTGGCATGCGCGCCAACTGTTCGGCAATATTACGGCCATCGTCTTGTAATTCTTGCAAGGAGGTATCTAAGCTAGTGCGGCCTAACTCAAGCGCGGCCCCAAGTGCCGCTTCAACCTTGACATCGAACCAGGTTTCAATACTGCGCGAGACAAATTGCCAAGAAACGCCGTACAAAATTAAGCCCGGCACTACGCCAACTAAAGCAAAAATCATGGCTAATTTAGCAATTAACCGGGTACCAAAACGGCGTTCTTTCCAGCGTACCGCAATGACTACGCCCAGCACCAAAATGATTGTCAGCAAAGAAAGGCCAACAACAACATTGGCGGCATAGAGCCAAATAAAATTGTTATCGAAAAAAGCGGTATTGGATGAAGCAACCGAAAGCAAAATTAATAACACTAATGCCAAAAAGCCAGAGATGGCTGTGGCAATTCGCAGGGCGCGGCTTTTCCAGCCCTCCTTGGTCAACGCCACACTCCAACTAGCTGGAAGATGCGCGTTCATCATTGCGCTATGACGTTCTGAAAGCTGGGCGAGAATGGAAAACGCAACCAACCGCTAGAAACATTCCAGTCGCGGTTGTTTAAAGCGTTTACTTGAAATGGTTTGGGTAGCTTACTTAAATCTAATGTCATGCGTAAAGCGGCAATATAGGTTTTACCTAAGTCAATATTGGCCCGCTCAATAATGCGCCAACCGCCAATGGTGCCCGCTGCCTGCAATGCCTCGCGCATCGTTCCCACCGAGAAACTAAAGCCCTCCGTGGAGATGCGATATTGCTTGGTGAGGGGCTGATAAGAAACCCGGGTTTGTCGCATCACTTGCGAAGGTCTTTCATCAAACCAATACCAACGGCCGCGAGTTAATTCAAATTCAGTTTGAAAAGTTAACACCAGGCCTTTTTGTAAAGCATCCTCTAGCCCGGGTGTCAGCTCAATATTAAAAACGGCGTTTAATAACCAATCGGCATCAACCCGCTCAATTTCTGCGGCCTTGACTTTAATTCCTTCGGCATGAGCTATTGGGCTCATCACCAAGGCAAAAGCTATCCAGAAATACAGAATTAAATTGTTAAGTCGCCGAGTCATGAACCATTCTTTTTAAATAGAGCATAGTAAAAGCCATCGTGCGTTTGCGCCGGCAGAAGCTGGCCGACAGACTCTAATCGTAATGCATCGGCATAATTCGCCTCAAACCAGCTGGCTTGTCCCTCTCCCTCCGCCGGAAAAAGTGAGCAAGTTACATATAACATTAGGCCGCCTGGTTTGAGCACTTGCCACATTGTGCCAAGCAAGGCCCGCTGTTTAAGTTGTAGTTGCGCAATGTCGTTTTCGCGCCGTAGAAAGGGGATATCGGGATGGCGTCGCACAATTCCTGAAGCTGAACAGGGGGCGTCTAGTAAAACCTTATCAAATAATTGCCCATCCCACCAGTTGAGTAGAGCCGCATCAGCCTGTTTAATCAAATGGGATTTGGGTGCAAGTCCTAAACGGGCAATATTGCTAGCAATCTTGCCAATTCGTTGCGGGTCGATTTCTAGGCTGAGCAAATCAATCTCGGCAATTTCAAGCAAATGCGCTGTTTTCCCTCCGGGGGCTGCGCAAGCATCCAATACCCGATCACCCGGCTGAAGATTTAATAAGAGGGCCGCCAATTGCGCCCCGGCATCCTGAACAGAAACTAAGCCAGTAGTAAAGCCAGGAATTTCTGCTACGGGTCGCGGCACTTGTAAGCGCAGCGCCCCCTCTAAAATATGGCCGCTAATGGGGGGAATTACTTCGTAAGCCAGGCCAGCCTGCGCTAAAAGCGCAAGATAGGCTGAGCGGGAAATTTTGTTTAAGTTGATGCGCAAACTGAGTGGCGGGTGTTGGGCCTGATAAAAACATAATTGCTCCCATTGGCTTGGATAGCTGGCTTTTAATTGCGCTAACCACCATGGCGGCAAATAACCGCCACCATCATTGCTCGCCGTCGGGCCGGTAGGCTCATATCCGGATTGGCTCACCGTAGCGCTCACTTTTCGCAATACTGCATTTACTAGTCCCTTGGCATACTTGGTATTAACGGAGTTGCCACAAGCCTTAACGGCTTCATCGACCACAGTATGGGCAGGATACCCTCGCTTCATATTTGCTTGGCGTCCTATTAATAAGACAATGGCTATGCTCAAAAGATGATCTAACTCCTGAGTAGGTGCTTTGGGTACATATTCTTTAATGAATTGATGCGCCACCTGCCACTGGCGTAACGTTTCGAACGTGAGGCTCTGCACAATGGGGCGCTCTTGGGGGGGCAAGGCCTCAATAATTTGCGTTAACGATTTGCCCGCCATTACGCCATCTATTGCTGTAGCAGACAAGCTCATGGCTTTTGCTAGGCCGATACTTTGTTGGGCGGCTTTCCTCGGCTGCTCCATTACGAGGATTCGTTTTGAAACTGCTGCTGGGAATTTTGCGCCAAAGTCAAAAACCAGCTTCGTGCGCTGATTTTTTTTCTACCTGGCCTTTGTACTTCTAGCAACTCAATTACGCCATCTCCACACCGAACCAAAACTTCGCCATGGGCTCCACAAAAAATTGTGCCTGCTGTAAAAGCGGTATTGAGAGCGTCCATTTGCTCGACCTTATTACCGATTTGCGCGTGCCAGATTTTTACTGTCTCTCCATTTAATTTGGCGCTAACCCCAGGAAATGGGTTGAGTGCCCGAATTTGCCGATCAATTGCTGTGGCGCTAAGATGCCAATTAACTGCCGCTTCGCTTTTGAGAATTTTTTGGGCGTAGCTAACGCCTTCACTTGGCTGTGGAATACGCACCAGCGACTGCCCCATTTGCAAGGTTGCCAAGCATTGCGTTATTAATTGTGCGCCCATATTACCTAAGCGATCGGTCAAGCTGATACTGGTCTCATTGGCCGCGATGGGTGTCTTTAGCAGCGCGACTTGATCCCCAGTATCAAGCCCTGCATCCATGCGCATAATTGTTATGCCCGTGTCTATGTCCCCTGCCTGTATTGCCCGCTGAATTGGCGCAGCCCCACGCCAACGCGGCAAAAGTGAAGCGTGCACATTAAAGCAACCCCAGCGGCCATTGACTTCACTCAAATCCAAAATGGCCTGGGGAATTAGCATCCCATATGCCACGACCACCATCAGATCAAATTGAGCCTCTGCTATAGCATCGTATGCTGCTTGGGCCAAAGAATTATTCTCTAATTCACCTGGCTTTATTTTTAAACTGGGTGGTTGGAGTACGGGGATATGGTGTTCTATTGCAATCGCTTTTACAGGACTGACTTGCATTAACATGCCTCTACCCGCAGGCTTATCAGGCTGAGTAAGCACTAACACCACTTGATGGCCGGCAGCCAAAATAGCCTGCAAAGACTGTGCGGCAAATGCTGGTGTGCCAGCAAATATGACCTTCATAATTGACTCACTCGCTGGCGTAGGCCGATGCGCTTATGCACTAGCGCGTTAGTAAATCGATAGCGCGTTTTTTCATTTTCAAAGCAATTCGTGCACGCTTTAAAGGCGATAGGTACTCGACAAAAACCTTGCCCATTAAGTGGTCCATTTCGTGTTGTAGGCAGACCGCCAATAATCCTTCAGCCTCAAGCTCAAAGATATTCCCGCTCACATCCAAGGCCTTAACTTTGACGCTTTCTGCGCGCTCCACCTCATCAAAGTATTCAGGAACAGACAAGCAACCCTCGCGCCAGGATTTTTTTTCAGCGCTAGCCCAAACTAATTCAGGATTAATCAAAGCAATGAGTTGATTTTGCTCTTCAGTAACATCAATCACAATAATGCGTTCGTGAATATCGACCTGCGTTGCAGCTAGGCCAACGCCGGGTGCCGCATACATTGTTGCGGCCATGTCACGCACAATATTTTGAATACGCGTATCGACCTCCGTCACAGGCTTAGCAATTTTATGCAAGCGCTTATCGGGATATTGGAGAACTTCTAGTATCGGCATGTAGGAATTATCCAACAGAGTAATAAAGCTGTCCTGATAGACAAAAATTTCCCCATACCGACAATCAATTGATGCAAACCCCAACGATATTGGCCCTAAGCCGTGACGCCCCTAATTACCCTCAACAGCTGCTCGATCTATACGACCCACCGGCCAGAATTTATATCTCTGGTGACGCAGCCTTAATTAACCGTCAGCCTTTAGTGGCCATTGTGGGCGCCCGCGCCGCCTCTAGACAGGGGGTCTTAGATGCCACTTTTCTAGCCCAAGGCTTAGTGCAAAGGGGTTTTGGGGTAGTTTCTGGCCTAGCGCTAGGGGTAGATGGGGCAGCCCACCGTAGTGCCTTGGCAGCCAATGGTTTCACTTTGGCGGTTGGCGCAACCGGGTTAGATGTGGTTTACCCCCCACAACATGTTCAACTTGCGGAAGAAATTGCCCTAAAAGGTCTGCTTTTATCTGAATTTCCCCCAGGAACCGCCCCCAGGGCGTTTCATTTTCCACGTCGTAATCGCCTGATTGCCGCACTTTGCTTGGGGGTGGTGGTGGTTGAGGCGGCAGCAAAATCCGGATCCCTCATAACCGCTCATCTGGCAGCTGAATTGGGTCGCGAGGTCTTTGCGCTGCCTGGGTCAATCCATTCAACGCTGGCAAAGGGCTGCCACCGGCTCATTCAAGCGGGGGCTAAGCTAGTCACCTGTATTGACGATATTGTGAACGACTTACCCCATAACAGGCTTCAAAACAGCCCACAAATAACGCGCGAAATCGAAATAGCGGCCGATTTATCGGCAAAATCACCCATTTTTTCAGAATTCCCTTTGCTTCGGTGGGTTAATTATCACCCCAGCTCGATCGATGAAATCTGTCTTTTAAGCGGTATTTCTACCCAAGAAGCCCTGGTTCAGGCCTTATTACTAGAGGCTAAGGGGGTAATTGAACGACTTCCTGGCGAACGCCTCCGCTTGTTGCAAAAACAATGAATTTGGACTTTACTCAAAAGATCGGTTAATAATAAAAAAGGGGCGAATACACCGATGACTAACAAAATCGGGTTAAATTACCCTTCTTTTTAATAATTCTAATTTCCCTTCTAGTTCAAATTTAGGCTCCCGCGTGGCAAAAGCACCTACAAAATCTAAACCCGCCGCTTCAGTAGACGGTCAAACAAAAACCTTGATCATTGCTGAGAAGCCGTCGGTAGCTAACGATATTGCCAAGGCTTTGGGTGGCTTTCAAAAATACGATGATTATTTTGAAAACGCCGATTTTGTAATTTCTTCAGCGGTTGGGCATTTGCTGGAAATTGCCGCGCCAGAAGAATATGAAGTTAAACGGGGCAAATGGTCATTTGCTAATCTGCCCGTTATTCCGCCACACTTTGCCTTGCGGCCGATCGTTAAAACGGAGTCACGCCTCAAGGTATTACAAAAGCTGATTAAGCGCAAAGACATCACCGGCCTGATTAATGCCTGCGACGCGGGGCGTGAGGGCGAACTCATTTTTCGCCTAATTGCGCAACATGCTAAAGCCTCGCAATCGATTAAACGGCTCTGGCTGCAATCGATGACCCCCAATGCAATTCGCTCTGGGTTTGAAAATTTACGCGCCGACGTCGATATGCAACCCTTAGCTGATGCCGCACGTTGCCGCTCAGAGGCAGACTGGCTTGTCGGCATTAATGGTACGCGTGCCATGACCGCCTTTAATAGCAAAAGTGGTGGGTTTTTTCTGACTACGGTAGGTCGGGTGCAAACACCGACCCTCTCGGTAGTGGTTGAGCGAGAAGAACAAATACGGCAATTTATTTCTAAAGACTATTGGGAAGTTAAAGCTGAATTTATCGCTGCTGCTGGTATTTATGAAGGCCGCTGGTTTGATCCGAAATTTAAGAAGGATCCTGCCGAGACAGACCTGCGTGAAAATCGTCTGTGGAGCGAAGCTGCTGCCCAAAGTATTGTGGCTGCCTGTCGTGGTAAAAAAGGCGTGGTCAAAGAAGAGGCTAAACCGGCTACTCAGCTAGCCCCTCAGCTTTTTGATTTAACCAGCTTGCAACGTGAGGCCAATGCGCGTTTTGGTTTTTCGGCAAAAAATACCTTGGGCTTAGCTCAAGCGCTGTATGAACGTCATAAAGTATTAACTTATCCCCGTACTGACGCCAGAGCATTGCCCGAAGACTATCTCGATACGGTTAAACAAACTATCGAAAATTTGGCCGACCATTCTCAGGAATATAAGCCCTTTGCAAAACAAATCTTACATGGCGATCCAGCCGACCCCAAAGCTAAAACGGGCTATGGTTGGATTAAGCCCAACAAGCGTATTTTTGATAATTCAAAGATATCTGATCACTTTGCCATTATTCCCACGCTTGAGGCACCGAAAAATTTGAGCGAGCCTGAGTACAAGCTGTATGACTTAGTAGTGCGCCGCTTCCTGGCGGTATTTTTTCCTGCAGCTGAATATCGCGTTACCACGCGCATCACTGAATCATCTGGGCATCATTTTAAAACTGAGGGCCGGGTCTTAGTGAGTCCTGGCTGGCTTACTGTTTATGGCAAAACGATTCAAGCTGATGATGAGTTGGTGCCTGTTCAAGCAAATGAAACCGTACAAAATGAAGCGGTAGTAATAGTGCCACTTAAAACCAAACCACCTGCCCGCTATACCGAAGCTACTTTGCTCTCGGCCATGGAAAGTGCTGGCAAATGGGTTGATGACGATGATATGCGTGAAGCAATGGCCGAAAAGGGCTTAGGAACGCCAGCTACACGTGCGGCCATCATTGAAGGCTTACTGTTTGAAAAATACATGGTGCGCGAAGCCCGAGAATTAATTCCAACTGCCAAAGCCTTTCAGTTGATGACCTTGCTGCGGGGCCTTGATGTTGAGGAACTCACACGCCCCGACCTTACCGGCAACTGGGAAAATAAACTGGCTCTGATTGAACAGGGCAAAATGAAGCGCGAAACTTTCATGCAAGAAATTGCGCAGATGACGCAACGCATTGTGAAGCGCGCCAAAGAATATGACAGCGATACGATTCCGGGCGATTACGCCACACTCAAAACACCGTGTCCTCATTGCGGTAAAGCGGTTAAAGAAAACTATCGGCGTTTTGCCTGCGAACAGTGTGGTTTTACGATTAGCAAAACTCCAGGGGGACGCGCTTTCGAATATCCCGAAGTGGAAAGTCTATTGCAAGAAAAAACCATCGGACCATTACAGGGGTTTCGTAGCAAAATGGGCCGTCCTTTTGCAGCCATTATTAAATTAAGCGAAATTCCCGAGGATGACAAAGATTATCCGAACGCAGGCTATAAGCTGGAATTTGATTTTGGCAATAGCGCCGATGATGAAACTGAAGCAATTGATTTTACGGGGCGCGAAGCTTTGGGCGTTTGTCCAAAATGCTCGGGCGCTATTTATGAAGACGGCATGCGCTATATCTGCGAACACAATACTGGCCCGAATAAAACGTGTGACTTTAAAACTGGCAAGGTAGTGTTACAACAAGAAATTTCCACTGAACAGTTGAAAAAATTATTAACGACGGGCAAAACTGACTTGCTCACCAGCTTCAAATCGAATCGCACGGGTCGCGGCTTTAAGGCTTATTTGGCGCTAGATCCGAGCGGAAAAATTGGGTTTGAATTTGAAGCCAAGGCTGCGGGCAAAGCACCCGCCAAAAAACGGGCGGGCGATACGGCCGCAAGTAAATCGGCCGATAAGCCTAAGCGGGCCAGTCGGGCTAAGGCTGCTGAAGGCGCTTGAATACTTTCATCGGCTACCGTTTGCTGTTCAGAGCGCGCCTGCACTTGTGCCGTAATAATGGCCGCCGCTAAAGCCGACCACAATACCCCACGCGATCCCAGAGCAGTTGCAATGTAAAGGCCCGGCAAGGTGGGCACCTCACCAATAATCGGTAGACGATCATTAGCAGCGCAGCGCACGCCTACATAAGTACCAGCGAGATTGAGTTCAGTTAAATCACCTTCTGCGTAATGCAGTAGCGCTGCTGCTTGCTGCTTGTTGTGCATATCACTAGTGGGCCAAGATGCAAGGCTGGTTTCATTTTCGTCATAACTAGAACCTACAACCAATATATAGGTCTTAGTAGTTGCATCGTAGCGGGCTGGTAAACAATAGCCCTCTCCCGAAATGGCCGCTGTTGGCAAATACTCCAGCCAAGAGCTGGTTGCTGAAATTTGAAATTGATTAAGCTGACCTCGTACCGGCTTTAAGGGCAGGGCAATTTGTAAGTCTGCTACTAAGGCTTTAGCACCATGCGCGCATGCGAGTACGATTGATTTTGCTTTAGCAAGTGAATGACCCTCTTGATCAAGTGCATGCCAATGTAAACCATCATATGAAAGACTTGCAACTAACGTATTGGGCTCATATGTCAGCTTTTCTTGTTTACTAAAAATGGTGGCACAGGTTTTTTCTAGATTAATGGTTGCCCCCTTGGGAAACCAGATACCATCACGCGCTACTCCCGTTAATCGCCGCGCTTCGCTGGCACGCAGTGGTTGGGCCGAGGCTTGGTCAAAGCCAGCGGTTAGTAATTGCGCATTCAGCAGCTCTTCATCAAAGTCAGTGCCGCTCTTGAGTGCCTGAAAAATACCCTCTTCACGCCAAAAGGGTTGCCAGGTTTGTTGGGCCAATGCAAATGCAATATAGGTTAACCGTTGTAAAAGGGGGCGCGCACGAATCAAGCCGGGATGGGCCAAGGCGAATGCATGAGCGGATGTCCCAGAGGCGGGCTTTGGGCCCGCATCTAAGACCCGCACACGTTGACCCTGCTGTAAAAATGCTTGCGCAATAGCTGCGCCCGCAATGCCAGCCCCTACTAATAAAATATCGTCTTGTTGATGCGACACTTAACTGCTAAGGCGCGCTTCAATTTTGCTGCGCGTTTCCAATAGCTCTTTGGGTAAGCGCTCTTTTAATTGCTCGAACAGCTCCGTGTGTAGCAATAATTCAGCATTCCAAGCCGCTTTATCTACCGATATAACAGTGTGAAATTGCTCGTTTGAAAAATCAAGCCCCGCCCAATGTAAGTCGGCGTGCTCTGGACAAATACCAAAAACGGTTTCTTGGCCTTTCGCAGTACCTTCAACGCGTTCCAAAATCCAAGCAAGCACACGCATATTTTCACCAAAGCCGGGCCAAACGAATTTGCCTTGGGCATTTTTGCGAAACCAATTTACACAATAAATTTTTGGCAACACTGCGCCGTCGCTGCTTAATTTTTTGCCAACATTAAGCCAATGCTGAAAATAATCACTCATGTTGTAGCCGGCGAACGCAATCATTGCAAACGGGTCGCGGCGCACTACACCTACTTCGCCAGTAATTGCCGCTGTGGTTTCAGAGCCCATGGTCGCGGCCATATATACGCCCTCGACCCAATCGCGGGCTTCGCTGACTAATGGCACAGTGGTAGAGCGGCGCCCGCCAAATAAAAATGCATCAATCGGCACGCCTTCGGGATCATTCCAATTAGGGTCTACCGCCGGATTATTCGTAGCGGCCATCGTAAAACGGGAGTTGGGATGCGCTGCTTTGCGACCCGCCGCGCCATCTGCAGGAGTCCAGTCTTTGCCTTGCCAGTCAATTAAATGAGCGGGCGGCACCTCTGTCAGTCCTTCCCACCAAACATCGCCATCGTCGGTTAACGCTACGTTCGTAAATATCACATCGCGGTTTAAAGAATCGATGCAATTGGGATTGGTTATTCGGTTTGTGCCAGGGGCAACGCCGAAGTAGCCTGACTCTGGATTAATTGCATACAAACGTGTTTTACCAGTTAGCGGATCTTTTCGTGGCTTAATCCACGCAATATCATCGCCAATGGTGGTCACTTTCCAGCCCTCAAAACCTGCGGGTGGAATCATCATTGAAAAGTTAGTTTTGCCACAGGCCGATGGAAAAGCGGCGGCGATATGATATTTTTTGCCTGCAGGATTTGTTACTCCCAAGATCAACATGTGTTCCGCAAGCCAGCCTTGATCGCGACCCATAGTTGAGGCGATGCGCAACGCAAAACATTTTTTACCTAGCAAGGCATTGCCACCATATCCAGATCCATACGACCAAATCTCTCGGGTCTCGGGGTAATGCACAATATATTTAGTCGAATTATTGGGCCAAGCAACATCTTTTTCGCCCTTGGCTAGAGGCTTACCAACCGTATGAATGCAGGGTACAAAATGACCGGCTGCGCCCAACTGCTCTATCACAGCTTTTCCCATGCGCGTCATGATGCGCATATTAATTGCTACGTAAGGGCTGTCGGAAAGCTCAACCCCAATATGGGCAATCGGTGAGCCGATTGGGCCCATTGAAAAAGGCACTACATACATTGTTCTGCCGCGCATGCAGCCCGCAAATAACGGGGTTAAGGTGGCGCGCATTTCAGTGGGATTAACCCAATTATTCGTTGGCCCAGCATCAACCTTTTTTTCTGAGCATATAAAAGTACGATCTTCGACGCGTGCGACATCTTGTGGATCGGATAAAGCAAGGTAAGAATTTTGACGCTTTGCTTGATTAAGCCGCTTAAATGAGCCTGCTTGTACCAGCAGCTCACACAGCCGATCGTATTCTGTCTGGGAACCATCACACCAATGCACCTGGTCTGGCTGGGTAAGGGCAGCGAGCTCTGCAACCCATTGAATTAATTGTTGATTTTTTACATAAGCAGGGGTGTTTATATTCAACACGCCTTGGATTGCTGGTTGATTCATTGGAAACCCTCGCTGCATTTTTTATAAAGTAATCGATTTTAACATTTTCGGTCTATTTAAAACTCTTTTTCCCCTTGCCGAAATCAGCCTTGGGGCCCTACTTGCCAATACAAAATTGGCTAAATATTTTGCCCAATAAATCATCTGGGAGGGTTCTGCCGGAAATTGCTTCGAGCTGTTCTTGTGCAAGGCGCAATTCTTCGGCAAATAGTTCAAGGGTTTGGTTACCATTCGAGCCATGGCTCTTGGCATGTTCTAAATGACTTGCCGCGAGACGAATACAGTCTACGTGCCGTTGCCGCGCAATAAGTAATCCCTCATTGCTGCCAGACCAACCGACAGACTCTAGGATGCGCGTACTGAGGGCCTCAATACCGTAACCTGTTTTAGCAGAAATGCGCAAAGCGCCCGCCAAATTACTGGCTTGATTTTCTGCAGCTGGGCGCAGATCTGCTTTATTGATCACCACCAATATTGGACAGCCAGCGGGTGCGGCAGCAGCAATGCGTTTTTGCAACTCCGCATCGGCTTGCACTGCTGTACCACTTTGTTCGCTGCCATCGCGCACATAAAGAATTGCATCGGCTTGTTGAATTGCCTCCCATGTACGTTCAATACCGGCCTGCTCTACGATGTCTTGCGTAGCGCGTAAGCCAGCCGTATCAATTAAGTGCACCGGCAAGCCTGCCAAGTTAATTGATGCCTTAATGCGATCACGCGTTGTGCCAGCTACCGGCGTAACAATTGCTAGTTCATCACCCGCAAGCCGATTAAGTAAGGCACTTTTTCCAACATTGGGCGCACCCACCAAGACCAGCTGCATGCCATCCCGCAAGATGACGCCCTGCGCTGCTGCTTGCTGTAACTCTGCCAAGCGCAAACTAATACTTTGTAAGCGCTGATGTGCCTGTGCGCTTTCTAAAAAATCAATTTCTTCTTCTGGGAAGTCGAGGGTGGACTCGACCAAAATTCGTAAGGTCGTAATTTCCTCAACCAGGGCATTGATAGTTTGGGAAAAGGTACCCTGTAAAGAGCGGGTTGCGGCAAGGACGGCAGCCTCGCTTTGCGCGCCAATTAAATCAGCCACAGCCTCTGCTTGCGCCAAATCAATTTTGCCATTGAGGTAGGCGCGCTGCGTAAATTCACCCGGCTCAGCAATAGTTAAGCCGCAATTTTTCCCAAGCTCTAAACAGCGCTTGATTAGTAACTGCAGTAGTTGTGGGCCACCGTGACATTGCAACTCCAAAACATCCTCGCCGGTAAACGACGCTGGCGCCGGAAAGAACAGCGCTAAGGCTTGGTCTAAGGTTTGGCCAGTCGCATTTTTGATGTGGACTAAAGATGCTTGCCGCGCTGTCAGCGCTGTGCCCACAAGTGCATAGACAAGCTCCGGCGGAATTGGGGCGCCACTAATGCGCACAATACCAACCCCTGCGCCGCCAGTCGCCGTAGCAATCGCAATAATCGGGGTTTTTCTGGCGAGCATTAGATGCGGACCTAGGCCGCTAGTTTTTTTCCAAACATTTTATTAATTTGCCACTGTTGGGCAATTGATAACAGGTTATTGACTACCCAGTAAAGCACGAGCCCTGACGGGAAGAAAAAGAACATCACCGAAAAAATGAGCGGCATGTACAGCATTACTTTGGCCTGAATTGGATCTGGCGGCTTCGGGTTAAGTTTGGTTTGAACAAACATCGATATAGCCATAATGACCGGCAAAATGAAGTAAGGGTCGGGCATGGACAAATCGTGAATCCAACCGATCCATGGGGCATTGCGCATTTCAACCGATGACAGCAATACCCAATACAAAGCAATAAATACAGGGATTTGGACTACTACTGGTAAACAACCGCCAAGGGGATTTATTTTTTCCTTCTTGTACATTTCCATCATCGCGGCATTTAATTTTTGTGGGTCACCTTTATATTGTTCGCGCATGGTGGTTAAGCGTGGTTGTACTTCTTTCATTCTTGCCATCGACTTATAACTAGCCGCGGAGAGTGGAAAGAAAACAAGCTTAATTAATACCGTTAGTAAAACGATGGACCAACCCCAGTTGCTAACCACACCATGAATTTTTTCTAGAAGCCAAAAAATCGGCTTGGCTAAAATAGTGAGGTAACCGTAATCTTTTAAGAGCTCTAGCCCTGGTGCTATGCCCTCGAGCATGCTTTCTTCTTGCGGCCCCACAAATAAGCGAGTTTTTTCAGTAACTGTTGCACCAGCTGCAATTGTCCCTAGTGGTATTTGCATGCCAACCCTGAATAGATTCTTGTCTATTTTTCCGGCATAAATGTCGCGCACTGTTTTATCAGCGGGAATCCACGCGCTCGCAAAGTAATGTTGCACCATGGCAACCCATGCTGGGGATGCGGCTGGAACATCTTTTGGTATTTCTTGTTTGCCTTTATCAATGTCGGCAAAGCTTAACTTTTGGAATTTATCTTTTTGGGTATAAACCGCTGGCCCCGTAAACGTACTATAGAACTGGCTCTCCTGTTTTTCACTGCCATCGCGTACTAATTCGGTATATAAAATAATGGGGCCCGCATTGGCATTCGATTGGGTCACGCTATGTCCAACCTCAACCACATAAGAGCCCGCGCTTAACAAAAACAGTTTCTCTAGCTTCACCCCGTTGCGTTCCGCACCCAGCACCAAAAAGGGTCTACCGGCGCCATCTTTGCCGGATGATTGCAGTTTAAATACTGAGTTGTGATTGGGTAGGTCGAGGTTGCCCTCGGCGATAAGTCCTGAGCGGGCAATATATTGATGGGTTGGGTTCAGTTGCAAAAGTTCTACCGGGGTATTGTCAGCATTAAATTCCTGCAATAGTTTTGCATTCACTACGTTGGCACCACTAGCGCTAACCTCTAGACGCAAGACATCATTTTCAAGTACAAATTTTTCACCGTTCATTTGCTCCAGCACACTAAGGCCGGATGCGTTGGAGTCCTTTGCTGGAGTTACTGGCCCATTATTAGAGGGCGCTACAGCCGCGCCCACTTTTGGCGGTAAATCACTTTTGTTATTCGCGTCAATGGGTTTTGTCGTGGTACTACCGCCTACTGGTGTTGGCGCCCCAAGCAAGCTTGGTCGACCCTCATGCACCAACCAATTGTTGTAAAGCATCAACGCAGAAATTGCAAAAATGGCCCAAAGTATTGTTTTTTTAATATCCATAAAAAATAAATTGCCTAGGTATTGAGGGTTTGTTTTGGTTTCGTGGCTGGATCATAACCGCCCGATGTCCATGGGTTACAACGCAAAATTCGCCAACCACTCAGGCGCACGCCCGTAAAAAAATTGTGGTTGCGCAAGCACTCGCAGGCGTAATTGGAACAGCTGGGCTCAAACTTACATTGGCTCCCCACATAGGGTGCCAAAATAATTTGATAGCAGCGGATACACCAAATGCCAATGGAATTAAAAATACGCATTAAATGAGTTCCACCATTGTGTTGCGCAGAGTACAAAGCTCCGACTTGCGTAAGCGTCCGCGCGTCGTTTTCCCAACGGCATGACGCAGTTTAATTACCGCATCGCGTTGCAGGTTAGTTACTTGTGCGTTGCGCACGAGATTACGGATCATCCGCTTTAAAGCGTTACGATCAACTGCTCTTCTAACCAATTTTTTTGCGACCGCAATACCTAAATCGGGGTGTTTTGCGTTTTGTGGCTCGGCAAAATACGCGCCCCAGGATTTATTGCTTTTGGGGGGCGTTTTTAGAAGCTCTGCAATTCGGGCGCTTTTCAACGCAAACTTAAACAGCGAGGCGTTTACGACCCTTAGCGCGACGAGCATTTAGCACTAAGCGGCCACCGCGCGTTTTCATGCGAATGCGAAAGCCGTGCGTGCGCTTGCGGCGGGTTACTGATGGTTGGTAAGTTCTTTTCATGATCAATCCTGGGAAAGCCGACCATTTTCCTTGCTACGGCCCAAAAGGTCAACCATAGATTGAATTTCTTCGGCAAGTAATGCGGTATTTTGCTTTTCTTTATGGCGATTTTTGCGGCAGCAAGCTGATTTTATTATGCTTTTTTTACTTGTTAACAAGTTATCCACAGGTTTTCCACGCTTTTAGTGCTTGTGGATAACTTTCAGAGCTAGCTACAATCAATATCTCCAAATATGTCTAACCCCCAAATTCCACCCTCACTTCAAGCATCCAGCCCCATTATTTTTTGGGACGAAACCCTAAGCTTGCTGGCGCGCGAACTGTCGCCGCAGCAATTTAAAACCTGGATCCAGCCCCTAAAACTAGGCTCTTTTGTAGAAAGTGAGCAATTACTTACTATTACAGCCCCAAATCGTTTTAAGCTCGATTGGATAAAGAAAACCTTTGCCGACCGTTTCCAGGCGCTGGCGGCGGCCTATTTTGCCACCCCCATCACCCTTAATTTTGTGCTTGAAATTGATCCTGACGCAATGGGTCGCAGCCCAAGCGCTGTTGATACCACGCCTGTTGCTGTGGGCGTTACGGCCAAGGATCGCGATCCTAGTGTTGGGCTTGATGATGAAGAGTTAGTTGGCTTTAGTGATGAGCAGGCATTTGATATTGAAGACCACTCAAAGCTTAATCCGGCATTAACTTTTGACACTTTTGTTACTGGAAAGGCCAATCAATTGGCCCGCGCCGCCTCCATCCAGGTGGCACACAACCCCGGAACCTCATATAACCCAATGTTTTTGTATGGCGGGGTGGGGCTTGGTAAAACCCACCTTATTCATGCCATCGGCAATCATCTCTTAAAAGAGAAGCCAAATGCGCGAATTCGCTATATTCACGCCGAACAATATGTTTCTGATGTGGTGCGGGCTTACCAACAAAAAGCATTTGACCGATTTAAGCGTTACTACCACTCGCTCGACTTGTTGTTAATCGACGATATTCAATTTTTTAGTGGCAAATCGCGGACTCAGGAAGAATTTTTCTATGCCTTTGAGGCGCTATTAAGTAACCGCTCACAGGTCATTATTACCAGCGACACCTATCCAAAAGAGATGGCGGGCATTGATGAGCGCCTTATTTCACGCTTTGATTCCGGACTAACGGTAGCCATTGAGCCGCCCGAGCTAGAGATGCGCGTGGCTATTTTGATGAAAAAAGCAGCGCAAGAGGGCATTCCCATGTCGGAAGATGTGGCTTTTTTTGTTGCCAAACACCTGCGTTCTAACGTGCGCGAGCTTGAAGGGGCCTTAAGAAAGATTTTGGCTTTTGTGCGCTTTCATGGCCGCGATGTCACGATTGATGTGGCGCGCGCCGCCCTAAAAGATTTGTTATCGATCCAAAATCGCCAAATTTCAGTGGACAGCATTCAAAAGGCTGTTGCGGACTTCTATAATATGAAGGTCGCTGATATGTATTCGAAAAAGCGTCCCGCAAACATTGCCAGACCACGCCAAATTGCAATGTTTATGGCGAAAGAATTAACCCAAAAAAGTCTGCCAGAAATTGGTGATCTTTTTGGTGGTCGTGACCATACGACTGTTTTACATGCGGTTAGAAAAATTGCTGAGGAGCGCGCGCACGATAGTCATTTAAACCATGAAATCCATGTTATTGAACAAACCTTAAAGGGTTAATTTGCGTTTTTTGCTTGTGGATAAGTCTTTGGATAATGCGTGAATAAGTTGTGCAAAACTATTATTTATGATGAGGGCCGATTAGCAGCAACGAGTTATGCAGATTCTATCCAAGGGTTATACAGAGGTTACCCACAGGTTTTTTTCAAGGTAAATTGTTGTTTTAAAATACTTATTTGAGTTATCCCCCGTTTTAGCCGCCCTTACTACTACTACTATGAAGATATATACAAGGACTTAAAAGCAATGCAACTGGTTAATACATCTCGCGATAATTTATTAAAGCCTTTACAGGTCGTTAGTGGCATTGTTGAGAGACGCCACACATTGCCTATTTTGGCGAACTTATTATTTAAAAAATCCGGCGAACAAATCGCGTTCGTTTCAACGGATATCGAAATTCAAATTACCACCTCAGCAAATTTTGGTGTTGGTTCAGAAGAGGTGATAACCACAGTCGCCGCAAGAAAGTTGCTGGATATTTTGCGATCATTGCCAGAGGGCCCGGTTACGCTTAGTCTAAAAGATGGCCGCATGGTAGTGCAAAGCGGCAGAAGTCGTTTTTCTTTACAAACGCTGTCGGCTTCTGAGTTTCCCGTAATGCAAGGCGTTGGCGAAATCACGGCTTCGTGGCAAATGCCCCAAAAAGATTTTCGCCAACTGATTAGTCAAGTGCATTTCGCCATGGCGCAGCAAGATATTCGTTATTACCTCAACGGAATGCTGTTAGTGGTTGAGGGCAAGCAAGTGATTGCAGTCGCAACTGACGGGCATCGGCTGGCCTTTAGTCAGATCGAGTTAGCGTCTGCGCCGAGTGGTAACGGCGAGCGGCAGGAAATTATTATTCCGCGAAAAACCATTCTTGAGTGTCAGCATTTGCTGGAGGAATCTGATACCCCCCTGCAAATCAGCCTTACCTCAAATCAAGTTAAATTTAATTTCGGGGATATTGAGTTAATTTCGAAATTGGTGGAAGGAAAGTTCCCCGACTTTCAGCGGGTTATTCCGAAGGGGCAAAAAAATACTTTGTCCATTAAGCGCGAAGAATTGCAGTCGGCCCTACAGCGCGCGGCAATTTTAACTACGGAAAAATTTAAAGGCGTGCGTTTTTCTTTGGGCGCCGATCGTATTACGATTCAGTCTACCAATGCCGAGCAAGAAGAGGCGCAGGAGGAGATCGAAACCCAATACAATGGAGATGCGGTTGAGATTGGTTTTAATGTTGGCTATTTGCTCGACGTATTGGCCAACCTAAAGCATGAAACATTACAAATAAGCCTTGGTGATGCCAATAGTAGCGCCGTCATAACCCTTCCAGGATCTGAGTCCTTTAAGTATGTTGTGATGCCAATGCGAATTTAACTTAGAAAAAAATGACTGAAGAAATTAAAGCGGTAGAGCAGTACGGCGCATCATCAATTCAAATTCTCGAAGGCCTCGATGCGGTGCGAAAACGCCCCGGCATGTATATTGGCGACACCTCTGACGGCACCGGACTTCATCATTTGGTATTCGAGGTGCTGGACAACTCCATTGATGAAGCCTTAGCGGGGCACTGTACCGAGATTACCGTGGTTATTCAAACCGATAACTCATTATCCATTGTTGATAATGGGCGGGGCGTGCCCACCGGCATTAAATATGACGATAAAAACGATCCCAAGCGCAGCGCTGCGGAAATTGTCATGACCGAGTTACATGCCGGCGGTAAGTTTGATCAAAATAGTTATAAGGTTTCTGGCGGCTTACACGGCGTAGGGGTAAGTTGTGTTAACGCCCTTTCGAAATGGCTAAAACTCACGATCCGTCGCGACGGCAAGACGCACTATATGGAGTTTGCGCGGGGCGTTATTCAAAACCCAAACATCCAAATGGAAAATGGCGTCGCCATTTCACCGATTACCGTTACTGGCGAGACCGAAATGACGGGAACCGAGGTTCACTTTTTGGCTGACGAAACAATTTTTGGCAAAGTCGAATACCACTACGAAATTTTAGTAAAGCGCATTCGTGAACTTTCTTTTTTAAATAATGGGGTACATATTCGGCTGATAGATCAGCGCAGCGGCCAAGAAGAAGACTTTGCTTTTTCTGGTGGGGTTCGCGGGTTCGTTGAATACATTAATCAAACCAAAACAGTGCTACATCCAAATATTTTTTATGCCGAAGGAATGCGCCCTTCTGATCTTGGCGGACAAATTACTGCTGAAGTATCTATGCAGTGGAACGATAGCTTTAGTGAGCAGGTGCTTTGTTTTACTAATAATATTCCGCAACGCGACGGTGGCACCCATTTAACCGGCCTGCGCGCGGCAATGACGCGGGTTATTAATAAATATATTGATGAACACGAAATTGCCAAAAAAGCAAAGGTAGAAATTTCGGGCGACGATATGCGCGAGGGCCTGACATGTATTTTGTCAGTAAAGGTTCCCGAGCCAAAGTTTTCTAGTCAAACTAAAGATAAGCTGGTGTCAAGTGAGGTGCGCGGTCCCATCGAGGAAATTGTGGCCGAGGCCTTAAGCGCATATTTGCAAGAGCGCCCTCAGGACGCAAAAATTTTATGCGGAAAAATTGTCGATGCTGCCCGGGCTCGAGAAGCGGCTCGCAAAGCGCGCGATATGACGCGACGCAAGGGCGTACTTGATGGGCTAGGCCTGCCGGGAAAGCTAGCCGACTGCCAGGAAAAAGATCCGGAAAAATCAGAACTGTTTATTGTTGAGGGCGACTCGGCAGGCGGGTCGGCAAAGCAAGGGCGTGATCGCCGCTTTCAGGCCATCTTGCCACTCAAGGGGAAAATTCTCAATGTAGAAAAAGCCCGCTTTGACAAGATGTTAGCGAGCCAAGAGGTGGTTACTTTAATTACGGTGCTGGGTACCGGTATCGGCGCCGAAGAATATAAGGCTGACAAGCTACGCTACCACCGCATTATTATCATGACTGACGCAGACGTGGATGGTAGTCACATTCGCACTTTATTACTTACCTTTTTCTATCGGCAAATGCCTGAGCTAATTGAGCGAGGCCATATTTATATTGCGCAACCCCCCTTATATAAAGTGAAGTTTGGCAAAAACGAGCAGTACATTAAAGATGATGTGGAATTAAACCAGCTGCTATTAAAAATAGCGCTTGAGTCGGCTTCGATTGAAACCCCGGCTGGCGAAGTAATTGCTGGTGCTGACTTGGTTGAACTGGCAAAAAACTATCAAGTGATTCAGTCAGTGGTTGATAGGCTTTCGCGCACAATTGACGAAGACGCCTTGCGCGCGATTGCTGCAGGAGTTCCGCTGAATTTAGATACCGAGGCTGCGGCGAATGATTCCGCCAAGCGCCTACTAGCCGTTTTATCAGAGGGATTAAACCCCTTGGTTTTGCCGCCAGAAATTACAGTACAAAAGGAAGATCGCACGGAGCGATTTAGGCTGTTGTTGTCTAGGCGCATTCATGGCAACCTAAAATTGTCGGCCATTAATTCTGATTTTGTCCACGGCAACGACTATCAAAGCCTGACTAGCGCCGCACAGGCGCTTGCTGGTAAGGTATTGCCCGGTTCACGTGTACGCCGCGGCGACCCAGATAAAAATCAAAAAGAGCAAGTTGTACAAAACTTCCGTGCCGCTTTTGCCTGGTTGTTGGCCGAAGCAGAGCGCACCGTTAGTCGTCAGCGCTACAAGGGTTTGGGTGAAATGAATCCGCAGCAACTGTGGGAAACAACCATGGATACGGCAACTCGACGTCTTTTAAGGGTGCAAATTGAAGATGCCATTATGGCCGATCAAGTATTTACAACCCTGATGGGCGACGAGGTAGATCCACGCCGCGCGTTTATTGAAAAGAATGCGTTAATTGCTCGCAACCTTGACGTTTAGAACATGGCAAAGAAAAATCGTCAACTACCCAAGGTAGATCGCTCGCGCATTGTGGTTCGGTCATCAGATATTCATGGCAAGGGCGTTTTTGTTGCCAAGCCAATCAAAAAAGGGACCCCCATTATTGAGTACAGGGGGAAGCGCATCTCTTGGAAAGAGGCCGAGCGAATTCATCCCCATGACCCAAAACAACCCAATCACACGTTCTATTTTTCTTTGGATGATGGCCGGGTAATTGATGCCAATCAGGCCGGTAATGCAGCGCGTTGGATCAATCACTCCTGTAAACCCAACTGTGAAACTGAAGAAGAGTTCTATGGCGGCAAAGCGCGTGTATTTATTTTGGCAAAGCGCGATCTCAAGGTTGGACAAGAACTTTTTTATGACTACTCATTAGATGTAGAGGGGCGCATTACTAAGGCCATGAAGCGTGACTATGCGTGCCGCTGTGGGGCAAAAAAGTGCCGCGGCTCGATGCTTGCCGTCCAAACTAAATAAGGCTAGGCCTTATTCATGTTTGTCACAATTCAAGAATTAGAGTCAGCAATCAATTTTTGGCGTCAGAATGCCCCGCCGGCCGGTGATGAGCATGCTCTTTCTGCTGAGGTTAGCGCTCTAGCAAAACCATACGCGATCTTAATTATGCAGGGCGCACAGCGGATGCCGCTCGACCTAATGGGCCCTTTGGCGCAATTAGCTATTCAGCAGTATCAAACTGCAATTTCCCAGGTTGGCTCTTAGGCCGGCCCACGTCGGGGTTATCCCTATGCAATGGTGAGCGATCCTGGGTTATTCTCAAGAGCTTATCTGCGCAAGCAATTGAGGTTTTGTGGACCATAACGACATTATTTTAAAAACAGTAAATTTAGGTAAGGCCTTTAAGGGATTTGCGGCTGTTAGCGATGTTAATCTTCAGGTTGCGCGCGGCGGTATTCACGCCTTAATTGGCCCAAATGGTGCCGGCAAAACCACCTGTTTTAATTTATTAACGAAATTTTTAGAGCCTAGCGCAGGCCATATTTACTATAACGGCATCGACATCACCAAGGAGCGGCCAGCACAAATTGCCCGTCGCGGCGTCATTCGCTCATTTCAAATTTCGGCTGTATTCCCGCATTTAAGTGTTTTAGAAAACGTTCGCATAGCCTTACAGCGTAAGCTTGGTAGCGAGTTTCATTTTTGGAAATCGCCGCACTCATTAAATGTCTTGAATGCGCGGGCGATGGAGTTGTTGATTGAAGTGGGGCTTGCCGAAAATGCAGAAGAGCAAACGGTTAATTTGCCCTATGGCAGAAAGCGAGCGCTTGAAATTGCCACAACATTGGCAATGGAGCCAGAGCTGATGCTCTTAGATGAGCCTACTCAGGGGATGGGTCATGAGGATGTGGCTCGTGTTACTGAGTTGATCAAGCGGGTTGCAGCCGGGCGCACCGTGTTGATGGTTGAACATAATATGAAAGTCGTTTCTGCCATTGCTGACCAAATTACGGTGTTGCAACGGGGTTCGGTGCTGGCTGAAGGCCCCTATAGCGAGGTTTCTAAAAACCCCCTGGTGATTGAGGCATACACAGGCAGCGAGTCTGAGGCAGAGGCATGAGCACTTCTGCCCTAAACGTCAAAAATCTCGAGGCTTGGTATGGCGAATCACATATTTTGCATGGCATCGATTTTCAGGTTGCCAACGGCGAGGTGGTTACTTTGCTGGGTCGAAATGGTGCTGGCCGCTCAACTATCCTAAAGGCTATTTTGGGATTAACTGGTAAACGCACAGGCTCGATTGAAGTGAGCGGAAAACAAACCATTGGTATGCAAACCTATCAAGTTGCCCACCTTGGTATCGGGTACTGCCCTGAAGAGCGGGGTATTTTTACCAGCTTAACTGCCGAGGAAAACCTCCTCTTGCCCCCAGAGGTTGTGCGCGGTGGCATGGGATTAGATGCCATCTATGAGATGTTTCCAAATTTGTATGAACGCAGAGCAAGCCCGGGCGGCAGATTGTCGGGCGGCGAACAACAGATGCTGGCAATTGCCCGAATCTTGCGTACAGGCGCAAAATTACTGTTGCTAGATGAAATTACTGAGGGTTTGGCCCCAGTCATTGTGCAGAAGCTGGGCGAGGTAGTAACCAAGCTACGCAATAGTGGTTTTACGATTGTCTTGGTAGAGCAAAATTTTCGTTTTGCTGCGAAGTTGGCAGATCGACACTATGTTATTGAAAGCGGACATGTGGTCGAAGTGGTGCAACGTTCAGAATTGGCCGCTAAGGCAGAACTGTTGAATGGGTATTTAGGGGTTTGATCGGTAAATAAATGATTAAGGAAAAAAAATGAAACAGAAACTCATAGCAGCAACGGCAACTGCATTATTTATGGGGGCTTCCGGGATTGCCCTTGCGCAGACTCAACCACCAGTGAAGATTGGTTTTATTACCGACATGTCGGGGCTCTATGCCGACATTGATGGTGATGGTGGCTTAGAGGCGATCAAAATGGCGATTGAGGATTTTGGTGGCACTGTATTGGGCCGCAAGGTCGAAGTCATTTCTGCTGACCATCAAAACAAGGCCGATATTGCTGCATCAAAAGCCCGCGAATGGGTTGACCGCGACGGCGTAACTGTACTTTTTGGCGGCACGAATTCTGGTACCGCACTTGCTACCGCTAAGGTGGCCTTAGAGAAAAAGCGCATCTATATTAATAATGGCGCGGGCTCTTCAGCGCTTACTAACGAGCAGTGCAGCCCCTATACAGTGCACTACACCTATGACACCATTGCCATGGCCAATGGCACAGGCAAAGGCATGATTGGCAAGGGCGGCAAAACCTGGTTTTTCTTAACCGCAGACTATGCTTTTGGTTATGCGCTTGAAAAAGATGCGGCCGCAGTAGTTGTAGCGGATGGCGGTAAGGTGTTGGGTAATGTGCGGCACCCCTTAAATGCTAGCGACTTTTCTTCTTATCTGTTGCAAGCGCAAAACTCTAAAGCGCAAGTGCTAGGTTTAGCTAATGCTGGTGGGGATACCATCAATACAGTAAAAGCAGCCAATGAATTTGGTATTACCAAGACCATGAAGATTGCAGGTTTATTGGTATTTATCTCTGACGTTCATAGCATGGGCTTAAAAAGTGCGCAGGGGCTTTATGCAACCGAGGCCTGGTATTGGGATCAAAACGATGAAACGCGTAAGTTTGGTAAACGCTTCTTTGGCAAGATGAAGCGCATGCCCTCAATGGTGCAGGCAGGTAACTATTCTTCAACCATGACCTACCTTAATGCGGTTAAGGCAGCAGGAACCGATAATGCCGATAAAGTGATGGAGCAGTTGCGTAAGGTAAAAATCAATGACATGTTTACCAAGGGCGGCTATATTCGTAAAGACGGCACAATGGTACACACCATGTACTTGTTTGAAGTTAAAACACCAGCTGAATCAAAATCACCTTGGGATTATTACAAGTTGATTAGCACCATTCCTGGTGAGCAGGCATTTCCAATCGCCTCTTATTCACAGTGCACATTGAAGTAATCGTTGGAAATTTTTGGTCTTTCCACTTCGGCCCTGTTAAGCCAACTCCTTTTGGGGTTGGTTAACGGGAGCTTCTACGCCATCTTAAGTTTAGGGCTGGCGGTCATATTTGGCCTATTAAACGTTATTAACTTTTCCCATGGCGCGATGTTTATGTTGGGCGCCATCGTTACGTGGATGGGTGGTAAATACTTTGGGCTGAACTATTGGGTAATGTTATTGTTGGCGCCGCTAGTCGTGGGGGCGATTGGCGTGGTAATTGAGCGGCTTTTATTGCGGCACCTGTATCAGTTGGATCATTTGTATGGGCTATTGTTGACCTTTGGCCTCACGCTTTTTATTGAAGGCGTCTTGCGCTCCATTTATGGCTCTTCGGGATTGCCCTTTTCGACCCCTGAGCTACTTACGGGGGCGACCGATTTAGGTTTTATGATGCTGCCCAATTACCGCGCATGGGTTGTATTTGCATCACTCTCAGTGTGCTTTGCCACTTGGTATGTGATTGAAAAAACCAAATTAGGCTCGTATTTACGTGCTGGTACCGAGAATCCAAAATTAGTTCAGGCGTTTGGAATTAATTTCCCACTAATGATGACCTTAACTTACGCCTTTGGGGTTGGCTTAGCTGCATTTTCGGGCGTGCTTGCCGCGCCCATTATTCAAATTTCCCCGTTGATGGGTTCGAATTTAATTATTGTTGTCTTTGCGGTAGTGGTTATTGGTGGCATGGGTTCGATTTTGGGTTCGATTTTGACTGGCCTGGGGCTCGGTTTAATCGAGGGGCTTACCAAGGTTTTTTATCCTGAAGCATCAAACACCGTGGTGTTTGCAATTATGGCGATTGTTTTGCTATTTAGACCTGCTGGTTTATTTGGGCGGGAAAAATAAAATGCCCACGATGAAATTATTTAGAACGATTTTTTATCTTGCCATTATTTTGCTTGGTGTACTTGCGCCGTGGTTTTTTTATCCGATTTTTTTAATGAAGATTTTATGTTTTGCTTTGTTTGCTGCAGCATTTAATTTGTTATTGGGATACACCGGTTTGCTCTCATTTGGTCACGCAGCTTTTTTTGGCGGCGGCGGTTATGCATTAGGATTTTTTATGCGTGATGCAGGACTTTCACCGGAGCTCGGAATTATTTTAGGAACTACGTTTGCAGTTTGTTTGGGTGCCGCAATGGGTGGTTTAGCAATTCGTCGGCAGGGAATTTATTTTTCGATGATTACTTTGGCCTTGGCGCAAATGTTTTATTTCATTTGTTTGCAAGCCCCCATTACCGGCGGCGAAGATGGCTTTCAGGGAATTCCAAGGGGGAGTTTGTTTGGCCTGATTGATTTAAGCGATGACCTTACTTTGTATTATTTTATTTTATGTATCGTAGTGTTTGGATTTTTATTAATTGCCCGCATTGTGGCATCGCCTTTCGGACAAGTACTCAAAGCAATAAAAGAAAATGAGCCGCGGGCTATTTCTTTGGGGTATGAAGTCAATCAATTCAAGTTTTTAGTGTTCGTTTTGTCTGCCGCCTTAGCAGGATTAGCGGGAAGTGCGCAGGCTTTGGTGCTGGGCTTTGAAACGCTTAGCGACGTACATTGGTCGATGTCGGGCTTGGTTATTTTAATGACCTTAGTGGGTGGTGTTGGTACTTTGATTGGCCCATTAGTAGGGTCGTTGGTCATTGTGGTGCTTGAACAGCGAGTAGGTGAGATCGGCAACTTTTTAGCAAAACTAACCAGCGTACAGTGGTTTAATTCGCTGGGCGAATCAGTCACGATTGTGACCGGACTAATTTTTATTTTGTGTGTAATGCTCTTTCGCAAAGGCTTGGTCGGGTATTTTATAAAACAAAAATAAACCCCATTATTTAAAGAGCGCATCATCGAATTTTCAATTTACTTATGGCCACTGTTATTGGCGCTCGCTTTTTTTGCGGGGCTCGTTGATGCAGTGGCTGGCGGCGGCGGCCTAATTCAGTTGCCAGCACTGTTTGCTACTTATCCCGAATTGCCGCCGGCAGCGCTGATGTCAACCAATAAGGTGGCTGCAATTGGTGGCACGATAAATGCAGCGCGACGCTATTTGCGACATGTGGATTTGCCGTGGGCGCTTGTAGGCCCTGCCATTGTGTTTGGTTTTATAGGGGCCTTACTTGGCGCGCAAGCGGTTACGGTATTTCCTGCCGAGCCCCTGCGTAAAGCCTTACCTTTCTTGCTTTTATTTTTATTGTTTTATACCTGGTTTCAGCCCGCTTTAGGTGGCGCGCATCAACCAGTCGAAAGCGGCTTTCTAACGCAGCTTAAGGCGGCGTGCATGGGCTTAACGCTTGGCTTTTATGATGGATTTTTTGGGCCAGGCACCGGTAGCTTTTTATTATTTGGTTTTGTACGTTTTTTTAACTTTGATTTTTTGCATGCTTCAGCAGCAACTAAGTTAGTCAATGTGGCTACGAATTTAGCGGCAATTGGATTATTTGCTAGTTTGGGCTACATTAATTGGCCCCTTGGGCTGGCGATGATGGCGGCAAATATTGCGGGAAGTCAGTATGGCAGTAAGTTAGCAATTCGCCACGGCAGTACCTTTGTGCGGAAAACCTTTTTAATTGTGGTGAGTGTCCTCATTGCAAAATCGGCTTACGATGGCTTTTTTACTAATTAAATCAATAACTTACTGGATATAATGCGGGCCTAATCCGCACCAAATTAACTGGGGTTGCATTTGCATGGGGTAAATTTGTTTCACGTGAAACAGACAAAATGCTATGATCATCGCCCTATCTTGGGTAATTCATGCGCTATTCCAAAAATTTTGAGGTGATTGTTGTTGGTGGTGGCCATGCTGGCACTGAAGCTGCGCTTGCAGCCGCGAGAATGGGCTGCGATACCCTGCTGATTACCCATAATATTGAAACCTTAGGCGCCATGAGCTGCAATCCGTCAATTGGCGGAATTGGCAAGGGGCATTTGGTTAAAGAAATTGATGCATTGGGCGGTGCTATGGCGGCGGCTACGGATGAGGCCGGCATTCAATTTCGCATCCTTAACTCAAGCAAAGGCCCAGCAGTGCGGGCCACTCGGGCCCAAGGCGACCGTATTTTATATCGTGCTGCCATTCGTCGGCGCCTTGAAAACCAACCCAAGTTAACCCTATTTCAAGCTGCGGTAGATGATCTGGTGGTGGTGGACAACCGCGTTCAGGGGGTGGTTTCAGCCCTTGGCCTAACTTTTTATGCACCACGAATCGTATTAACGGCGGGCACTTTTTTGGGCGGCAAAATTCATGTTGGATTAGATAGTCATGCGGGGGGCCGTGCCGGTGATCCAGCAGCCAATACCCTATCGTTACGACTGAAAGAACTGCAATTACCTCAGGGGCGCCTCAAAACTGGCACCCCACCCCGAATTGATGGTCGCACCATTGATTTTTCAGTGATGCAAAAACAGCCGGGCGACCTTGATCCCGTGCCATGCTTTTCATTTTTGGGGCGCCCAGAACAGCACCCCCGTCAAGTACCTTGCTGGATTACCCATACCAATGTACAAACCCACAATATCATTCGGCGCGGACTTGATCGCTCACCAATGTATACCGGCGTCATCGAGGGCGTGGGACCAAGATATTGCCCTTCAATTGAAGACAAAATTCATCGTTTTAAGGCTAAAAATAGCCACCAAATCTTTTTAGAGCCCGAAGGCCTGACAACAAATGAGTTTTATCCTAATGGTATTTCTACCAGCCTCCCCTTTGACATTCAATTTGAGTTGGTAAGAAGCATTCGGGGGCTTGAGGCGGCAACAATCTTGCGTCCTGGCTATGCGATTGAGTACGATTTTTTTGATCCGCAGCACTTACGGCACACCCTAGAAACAAAAGCCATTGCCGGACTCTATTTTGCCGGGCAAATTAATGGTACAACTGGCTACGAAGAGGCTGCTGCGCAGGGCCTGCTGGCTGGTATTAATGCCGCTTTAGCCGTTTTGGGCAAAGAGCCGTGGGTACCCAAGCGAAGTGAGTCCTATATTGGCGTCTTGGTAGACGACTTAATTACACGTGGTGTGCAAGAGCCCTACCGCATGTTTACAAGTCGTGCTGAATATCGCCTTAGTTTGCGTGAAGATAATGCAGATCTGCGCTTAACGGCCATCGGTCGTAAGCTGGGATTGGTTGACAATACACGTTGGGCAGTTTTTTGCGCTAAAGAGTCAGCTGTTTCACGTGAAACATTGCGCCTCAACAGTCTTTGGGTTGGCCCTCGCCATGAAAAAGGCGATGCCTTGGCGCTTATTTTGGGCCAAACTCTGGCACATGAGTGCTCCTTAGCCGAAATTCTGCGGCGACCCAGTCTAAGCTATGAGGACTTAATGGCAACCGAAGGTGGCTTTTGGCACCCTGGCGACTTGGCGGATGACCCCATTTTAGATCGGCAAATTAAAGACCAAGTAGAGATTGCAATTAAATATCAAGGCTATATAGACCGGCAAAGCGCAGAAATTTCACGCCATGAGCATTTTGAGGGCCTTAATCTGCCAGCAAACTTGGATTACCTCGAGGTTCACGGCCTATCGGCCGAAGCCCAGCAGAAGTTAAATTTTCATAAGCCCGCCACGCTTGGGCATGCCGCCCGTATTTCAGGCGTTACCCCCGCCGCTATTTCTCTACTGCTAGTACATTTGCGAAAAGGGCTTGGCAAAAGCACGGCCCCCCTATGAGATTTCTGCGCAAATGAGCCAGTTAACGGATGGGCTCGCTGATTTAAAGGTTAGCTTACCGCCGACCGCTGTAGCTGAGCTCGAACTATTTTTACTCGAGTTAGAGCGTTGGAATCGGGTTCATAATTTGACTACCATTACTGGAGAAAATGACTCAGTAAGCTTGCATCTCCTTGATTCTATTGCAATTTTACCCGGAATAAGCACCGCACTGCTAGCCCAAGCCGGGCTTAAATCGCAGACTGGTAAGCAAGCCTATAAAATTGCTGATTTAGGATCTGGCGGCGGTTTGCCGGCAATTCCCTTGGCTATTGCAAAGCCCGAATGGCGCTTTAGCCTGATTGAAAAAGTTCGCAAAAAGACGGCATTTTTACAGCACCTGAAAGGCAAGATGCATCTAAATAATGTGGAAATACTGACAACCCGCGTTGAGGATGCTGGGCAACAATATTCCGGCCACTTTGATGCGGTAATTTCGCGCGCCTTTACCAACTTAGCGGATTTTTTGCGCTTGGCTGAACCCTTTTTAAAACCTACCGGCCTGGTTTTTGCGATGAAGGCAAAAAACGTAGCGGCTGAAATTAGCGCGTTACCAAAAGATCGGTGGCGCTTAGTTACCGATCTGCCTGTTCGTTTACCAAATCGCGCGGTCGAGCGACATTTGCTTACCTTCGCCCTTAACCACTAATCTTTTTTATAGCGCTTTTTTTACTATGGCCAAAACTTTCTGTGTTGCCAATCAAAAAGGCGGTGTCGGTAAAACCACCACCGCCGTAAATTTAGCGGCGGGCTTAGTTGGTCATCAGCAACGCGTGCTCTTGGTTGATTTAGATCCGCAAGGTAATGCAACCATGGGTTCGGGCATAGAAAAAAGCAACTTAACAAAAAGCGTGTATCACGTATTAATCGGTCATGCCACAGCACAAGAGACAGTGCAACGCTGCCCAAGCGTTGGCTACGATGTATTGCCGGCAAATCGAGATTTAGCTGGCGCAGAAATTGAGTTGGTTGACTTTGATGAGCGCGAGCTGCTCCTCAAAACGGCTTTGAGTAGCGTTGCACACGACTACGATTTTATTTTGATTGATTGTCCGCCAGCCCTTTCATTGCTTACCTTAAACGGCTTATGTGCAGCGAATGGCGTGATTGTGCCAATGCAGTGTGAGTACTTTGCCTTAGAGGGCTTATCTGATCTTGTAAATACAATAAAGCAGGTGCATGCCAAGTTAAACCCAGATCTTGTCATCATTGGTTTATTGCGGGTCATGTTCGATGCGCGCATGACATTGCAGCAGCAAGTGTCAGAGCAGTTGCTGGAGCACTTTGGCGATAAAGTTTTTAGTTCAATTATTCCGCGTAATGTGCGCTTGGCTGAAGCTCCCTCCTATGGCATGCCAGGAATTGCTTTTGATAAAGCTTCCCGAGGTGCGCAAGCCTACTTAGAGTTTGGTGCAGAAATGGTCCTGCGGGTTGAGGCGATGAACCTCACGCAGCAAAAACTATCCGAGGTGAAGTCATGAGCATTGCTAAGAAAAAAGGCCTAGGCCGCGGACTTGATGCTTTATTAGGCGAAAAAAATCAGCCTGAATTAGCGGGCTCTAATGTTACCTCCTTGCCCTTGAGCGCCTTGCAGGCGGGCAAGTATCAGCCACGTCAACAGATCAAGTCAGAGGGCTTGCAAGAGTTAGCCGAGAGCATCCGTGAGCAGGGCATTATGCAACCCCTACTAGTGCGTGAGGTGGCGCCAGGCAAATATGAAATTATTGCCGGCGAGAGACGTTTTCGTGCGGCCCAACTGGCTGGCTTAGCGGCTGTACCCGTTTTAATTAGTACGGCAGATGATCGCGCAGCAGCAGCCATGGCTTTAATTGAGAATATGCAGCGCGAAGATTTAAACCCCCTCGAGGAATCGCAGGGCTTAGCGCGCCTCATTGCAGAGTTTGGCTTTACCCATGAGGCCGCCGCTAAGGCGGTTGGTAAATCACGTAGCGCAATCAGTAACTTACTCCGCCTCATTCAACTCGCCAAGCCAGTTCAGGCCATGTTGATGGCTGGAGAGCTCGATATGGGCCATGCCCGCGCTTTATTGCCCTTGCCTGGGGCAAGCCAAATTATTTTGGCCCAACGGATTGTGGCGCAAGGCTTATCGGTGCGCGAGGCCGAAAAGATGGCAAGCGCTGCCGCGATTGCGATTGGGCAAATTGGTCAGCAAAAAATGCTCTCGACCTCACCCTCAGCACAAGCCAATAAAGACCCTGATTTACGCCGCTTAGCGCAAGAAATTGCCGACTTAATTGGCTTAGCGGCACAATTTAAAATTAAAAACAAGGGTGGCGAGCTTTGTATTCGTTTTAGCCAATTTGATGAATTAGATGCCTTACTAAAAAAGTTGGGTATTCCTAGTATGTAGGAAAAATACGCACTAAAAAGTTCAAAAACAATTGACCAATAATGATGACACCACTAAAATTTGCGGGCTAAATTGATTCCCCAAAAGAATCAATTTCCGCCTAAGTATGAATGGGAAGAGCCTGAAGAGGCTTTTCGGACCTACAGCAAGGCAGAACTGAGTGCTTTACGGGCTGAACAGCCTGCGCAATTTGTTGCTCAGTCATCATGGCTAGTTATTTTGGGTCAGGTGCTAGTCACCTTGCTTAGTGCAGTCGTTTGTAGTTTTTTTGGGAGCCCGTTGGGTATAAACCTTTATACTCAGTCGGCTTTAGTGGGTGGTTTAATTGGGGTTTTACCGGCAACCATATTTTTGTTGCGCTTGCAAATAGCGAGCAATCCTAACAAGCCCAGCGCGGGACGGTTTTTGGCGGCGGTGATTTCAGGCGAATTAATTAAAATCGCCCTGACCTTAGCGTTGTTTGTGGGGTTTGCGGTAAAGCAGCCAGACTTAAAATGGCTGCCGTTGTTGCTAACTTATTTTTTAACCTTGAAGTGTTATTGGTTTATGTGGCGCTTCAAGCGGGCAGCAAAATGATTGAAACAGGGAATTGTTGATAGATGTCTAGCGAAGCAAATCTGGCAAGCGGAGTCGCATCGCACGGTGCAGCCGAAGTCATTACACCAACCTCATATATTGCTGAGCATTTGCAAAACCTCAATAATATTGGTGGCAAACAAACTTCAATTATTGACTTTAGCGTTATTAATTTAGATACCGTTTTTTGGACCTCACTAATGGGGGTTTTGGCGGTGGTCTTATTGTTAATCGCAGCGCGGCGCGCTAGCCCTGGTGTTCCAGGACGCTTCCAGGCCTTGGTCGAAATGCTGGTTGAAATGGTCGAAACCCAATCCAAAAGCATTATTCACGGTAACCGCAGTTACATTGCCCCGCTGGCCTTATTTGTGTTCTGTTGGATTATTTTGCTCAATACCCTCGACCTAATCCCAGTAGATTGGATTGTGGGAGTAAACCATTTCGCCGAAAGCTTTGGTCTACATGTACCCCATCACAAAATTGTGCCAACTACAGATCTCAATGCAACCCTAGGGCTCTCCTTTTCAGTGCTCTTACTGGTTCTTTTTTATAGCTTCAAAATTAAGGGCGTTGGCGGATTTATGCATGAATTAATCTCCGCGCCATTTGGAGCTAAATGGTATTTGGCGCCAATTAATTTAGCCTTAAATTTAATTGAGTATGTCGCTAAGGGCGTATCGCTGGGAATGCGACTTTTTGGCAACATGTATGCCGGCGAATTAATTTTTTTGCTGATTGCGCTACTCGGCAGCATTTGGACATTTAGTCTTGACATGACCCTGTTTGGATTTGTTGGTAATGTGATCGCCGGCTCAGCATGGGCGATATTTCACATTCTCGTTATTTTGTTGCAAGCCTTTATTTTCATGATGTTGACTTTGGTTTATATAGGCCAAGCGCATAGTCACCATTAATTTTTTCAACCTCACCCCTTTTAATACTTAGGAGTTAACATGCAAGCATTTTTAGCCAACATCCAGGGACTGACAGCTGTCGGTATCGGCCTTATCATTGGTTTAGGAGCCTTGGGAGCCTGTCTGGGCATTGGCCTCATGGGCGGTAAATTTATTGAAGGCGCAGCCCGTCAGCCTGAGTTGATGAACGAATTACAAACCAAGATGTTTCTCTTGGCAGGTTTAATCGACGCAGCGTTTTTGATCGGCGTTGGAGTTGCAATGTTGTTTGCCTTTGCAAACCCACTGCTGGCCGTTATCAAGTAATTGTTTCGGTTTAGATGGCTAAATTGGTCATCGCTACGCTTTTAACAATACTGAAAGGAACATCGTGAATCTGAACGCGACACTATTCGCGCAAATGATCGTTTTCTTTATTTTGTGGTGGGTTGTCGCACGCTTTGTGTGGCCACCGCTGGTGAAGGCATTAGACGATCGTGCTACTAAAGTAGCTGAGGGCCTAGCAGCTGCAGAACGCGGCAAAGCCGACTTGGCATCTGCTAGCAAAATTGCCGAGCAAGAATTAGCTGGTGCTCGTCAAGAGGGCGCTCAACGCGTTGCTGAAGCCGAGAAACGGGCGCAAATGGCGGCTGAAGAAATCCGCACTAACGCCCAGGCAGAAGCTGCACGTATTTTGGCTCAGGCCAAAGAAGATGCAGATCAACAAGTGAGTCGAGCGCGGGAAATATTACGCCTCGAAGTAGCCGCCCTCGCAGTGCAAGGCGCCGAACAAATTTTGCAACGGGAAGTCGATGCAAAGTCACACGCTGCTTTATTAGAGCAACTAAAGGCACAACTTTGATATGGCTGATTTAGCGACTATTGCCCGCCCTTATGCAGAGGCTTTATTTGCAAGTGCCCAGCCAGCCGATCTGGCCCCCTGGTCAGCCCAGCTGAACGAGTTGGCGCAAATTGCTTCAGCTCCAGAGCTGGTTTTGTTGGCCAACAACCCGAAGGTTTCTGCCGCTGATTTAAGTCAACTAATCGCGGGCATGACCAAAACACCAGTAAGCGAAAGGGTGTTAAGTTTTTTACGTTTACTGAATCAAAATCAGCGCTTAGGCGTTTTGAGTGAAATCGCCGCGCAATTCAGTTTATTAAAAAATCACAGCGAAGGCGCTGCAGAAGTGATGATTACCAGCGCTTTTCCGCTTGAGGGTGAGGCCTTAAGTAGTTTGTTGGCCAGCCTAAAGAAGCGCTTCGGCGGTAAAGAATTACGCCCAACGATTGCTATAGATCCCAGCTTAATTGGCGGTATTCGGGTACAAGTTGGTGATGAAGTGTTGGATGGCTCGGTAAAAGCGCGCTTGGCTCAGATGCAAATTAGCCTAAGCGCATAAGTTAATGAAGAACATACGAATTAAGACCCAGGAGTAAGCAATGCAACTCAACCCTTCCGAGATCAGTGAGCTGATCAAAAGCCGAATTAGTGAATTAGGCATTGATACGCAAATGCGCAATCAAGGCACCGTAATTTCGGTAACCGATGGCATTTGCCGTGTATACGGACTCTCCGGAGTAATGCAAGGAGAGATGTTGGAGTTTCCAGGCGGTACCATTGGTCTAGCCTTAAATTTAGAGCGTGATTCGGTTGGTGCGGTGGTGTTAGGTGAATACACGCATATTAAAGAGGGCGATCCAGTTAAATGCACAGGTCGTATTTTGGAAGTTCCCGTAGGGCCTGAATTATTAGGTCGAGTAGTTGATGCATTAGGTCAGCCCATTGATGGCAAAGGCCCTGTTAATGCAAAATTAAGCGACTTCATTGAAAAAGTTGCCCCTGGTGTAATTGCTCGCCAATCTGTTAGTCAGCCCGTACAAACCGGCTTAAAGGCAATTGATGCAATGGTACCCATTGGGCGCGGTCAACGCGAGTTAATCATTGGCGATCGTCAAACCGGTAAAACTGCCGTGGCGGTTGATGCCATCATTAATCAAAAGGGCAAAGGGGTTTATTGCGTTTATGTGGCCATTGGACAAAAAGCCTCCACTATTGCTAACGTCGTGCGCAAGCTCACTGAACTTGGCGCGATGGAATACACCGTAGTGGTTGCTGCTAGTGCGTCCGATTCGGCTGCAATGCAATACCTGTCTGCATATGCTGGTTGCACTATGGGTGAATACTTCCGCGATCGTGGCGAAGATGCCTTGATTGTTTATGACGACTTAACTAAGCAAGCAGTTGCTTACCGGCAAATTTCGCTGTTGTTGCGCCGTCCGCCTGGTCGCGAAGCGTACCCTGGCGATGTGTTTTATCTCCACTCGCGCTTGCTTGAGCGCGCGGCCCGTGTGAACGCTGAATATGTTGAGAAATTTACGCAAGGCGCTGTCAAAGGCAAAACGGGCTCACTCACCGCTCTACCAATTATCGAAACTCAGGCTGGTGATGTATCTGCTTTTGTGCCAACAAATGTGATTTCGATTACTGACGGACAAATCTTTTTAGAAACCGATTTGTTTAATGCTGGCGTACGTCCCGCTATTAATGCTGGTATTTCGGTATCGCGGGTGGGTGGCGCAGCGCAAACTAAAGTGATTAAAAAATTATCGGGCGGAATTCGTACCGACTTAGCGCAATATCGCGAGTTGGCAGCATTTGCACAATTTGCTTCCGACCTTGATGATGCTACGCGCAAACAGCTTGAGCGCGGTCGTCGAGTAACTGAACTATTAAAGCAGCCACAATATATGCCAATGCAAGTTTGGCAAATGGCCGCATCACTCTACGCTGTCAACAATGGCTTCTTCGATGATATTGATGTAAAGCAAGTGCTACCCTTTGAAAAAGGCTTACATGAGTTTTTAAAGTCAAAATATGCTGCGCTAGTAGCAAGTATTGAAGATACCAAAGACCTCAGCAAAGACGATGAAGCTGCTTTACGTGCAGCGGTTGAAGACTATAAACGCTCGGCTGCATAAATAGATTATGGCAAGCACAAAAGAAATTCGCTCAAAGATTAAAAGCGTACAAAATACGCGCAAGATCACTAAGGCCATGGAAATGGTAGCTGCATCGAAGATGCGGCGTGCGCAAGAGCGGATGCGTGCAGCGCGCCCCTATGCTGAAAAAATTCGTGAAATTGTTGCCAACTTAGCCAAAGCTAATCCAGAGTATCGGCCAAGCTATATGGCGGTGCGCGAGGTAAAAACCATCGGCACAATTTTGGTTAGCACCGATAAAGGTTTATGTGGCGGCTTAAATACCAATGTACTGCGCCTGGTTACAAATCAAGTGCGCGAAATGCAAGAAGCCAATACCCCAATTGAATTCACCGCTATTGGTGCCAAGGGTTTGCAATTTTTAAATCGGTCCAAGGCAAAAATTCTTTCCGAAGTCATTCAGTTAGGTGACACGCCACATATGGATATTTTGATTGGCTCAATCACTGCACAATTGGCAGCTTTTGAAAAAGGCGAAGTTGACGCAGTCTATTTGGCCTATACCCGCTTTATTAATACGATGAAACAAGAGCCCGTATTAGAAAAGCTCTTGCCCTTAGAGCCTAGCGCCTTAGAGCCCCAACAGTCAGCTCATGCGTGGGATTATATTTATGAACCAGATGCAGAGTTGGTTCTCAATGGCTTATTAAAGCGCTATGTTGAGGCTTTAATTTTTCAGGCCGTAGCTGAAAACAAAGCTTCTGAGCAATCGGCACGCATGGTTGCAATGAAGTCTGCTTCAGATAATGCAAAAAATGTGATTGGTGAATTGCAATTGGAATACAACAAAACGCGTCAAGCGGCAATTACCAAAGAGCTGTCAGAAATTGTTGGTGGAGCAGCCGCGGTTTAAGCGGCTCCTATTTAGTAGTGCGAAAGAATTTTAGGAATTAAAAGCGGAGAAATACGATGAGTAACGTAAGCAATGGCAATATCGTGCAGTGCATTGGTCCTGTGGTGGACATTCAATTCCCGCGCGATCAAATGCCCAATATTTATGATGCCTTAACTTTGGTCGATAGCGGCGAAGCGTCATTTGCTGAAAAAGGCCTCACCTTTGAAGTGCAACAACAAATTGGTGATGGTGTTGTGCGTACCATTGCCATGGGCGCTAGTGATGGCTTGCGCCGCGGCATGGAAGTGAAGTCGACTGGGAAGCCAATTTCAGTTCCTGTTGGGCCCGCTACACTGGGGCGCATTATGGATGTATTGGGACGCCCAATTGACGATGCTGGCCCAATTGCAACTGATGTCCGGCGCGCAATTCACCAGCCCGCCCCCAAATTCGAAGATCTCGCGCCTTCAGTAGACTTACTTGAAACCGGTATTAAGGTGATTGACTTAGTTTGTCCCTTCGCCAAAGGCGGTAAGGTTGGCTTGTTCGGCGGAGCGGGCGTAGGTAAAACCGTCAACATGATGGAGCTGATTAACAATATCGCCAAACAACATGCTGGTTTATCGGTATTTGCTGGTGTTGGCGAGCGCACCCGCGAAGGTAATGACTTTTATCATGAGATGAAAGAGTCGAATGTGATCGATAAAGTGGCCATGGTGTTTGGTCAAATGAATGAGCCCCCAGGAAATCGCTTACGTGTGGCCTTAACAGGTTTAACCATGGCCGAAGCCTTCCGTGATGAAGGCCGAGATATTTTATTCTTCGTCGACAATATTTATCGATACACTTTGGCCGGAACCGAAGTCTCTGCTTTGTTAGGGCGGATGCCGTCTGCTGTAGGCTATCAGCCAACATTAGCTGAAGAGATGGGTAAATTACAAGAGCGTATTACCTCAACGAAAACTGGCTCGGTGACCTCTATTCAGGCCGTTTATGTGCCAGCGGATGACTTAACCGATCCCTCACCAGCGACGACCTTTTTGCATTTAGATTCTACCGTCGTACTCTCACGAGATATTGCGGCTTTGGGTATTTATCCCGCGGTTGATCCATTAGATTCAACGAGTCGTCAGCTTGATCCCCAGGTCGTTGGTCAAGAGCATTATGACGTTGCTCGCGAAGTACAGATGACCTTGCAACGCTATAAAGAGCTACGCGACATTATTGCAATTTTGGGTATGGATGAATTATCTCCAGAAGATAAGCTAGCCGTTTCACGCGCACGTAAAATCCAACGTTTCTTGTCGCAGCCGTTCCACGTTGCTGAAATTTTTACGGGCTCACCAGGAAAATATGTGCCACTCAAGGAAACGATTCGCGGCTTTAAAATGATTGTAAGTGGCGAATTAGATCACCTGCCAGAACAGGCTTTTTACATGGTTGGATCAATCGACGAAGCGATTGAAAAAGCGAAAAAGCTTTAAGGATAAATAATGGCAACAATACGGGTTGATGTTGTGAGTGCTGAGCAGTCTATTTTTAGCGGCGAAGCCAACTTTGTTGCGCTTCCAGGCGAAACCGGCGAGCTGGGAATTTTGCCGGGTCACACGCCACTCATTACTCGTATTCGTCCCGGATCGGTACGCATTGAGAAAGCCGATGGCGAGGAAGAATTTGTCTTTGTTGCTGGCGGCTATTTAGAGGTGCAGCCTGATCATGTAACGGTCTTGGCCGATACTGCGATACGTGGACACGATCTTGATGAAGCAAAAGCGCTCGAAGCAAAAAAACGCGCTGAAGAGGCTATGCAAAATCGGGGTAGTGAATTTGATTTGGCTTTAGCACAATCCGAATTTGTCATGGCAGCCGCTCAATTGGCTGCACTTGCGCGTTTTCGGCGCAAAAAATAATTCGCTGTCAAACTAATCTTGCTGAACGATCGATTCCTCAAGGCCTGCCTTGGCGAGCCAACGGACCGAACGCCGTTGTGGCTGATGCGGCAAGCAGGTCGTTATCTACCTGAGTACAACGCGACCCGCGCACGCGCGGGTAGTTTTTTGGCGCTTGCGAAGAACCCAAGTTTAGCCACTGAAGTTACCCTGCAACCACTTGAGCGCTATCCTTTAGATGCAGCAATTTTGTTTTCTGATATTTTGACTGTGCCTGATGCGATGGGCTTGGGTTTGCAATTTACCGCAGGTGAAGGCCCTAGCTTTACAAAGCCGTTGCGCACAGCTGATGATGTAGCTAAGTTGCAAGTGGCAGATATGAATCAACTGAAGTATGTTTTTGATGCAGTTGCTGAAATTCGTCGCGCACTAATGCAAAATGGTCAGCAGCGTATGCCGCTGATTGGTTTTTCAGGGTCGCCGTGGACACTGGCTTGTTACATGATTGACGGCTCAAGTGCTGATGACTTTCGCCATGCTAAGACCATGATGTTTAGTCGGCCAGACTTACTGGCGCAGATTCTCAAAATCAATGCGCAATCTGTAGCGCAATATTTAACCTTGCAATTAGAAGCAGGCGCTCAAGCATTAATGATTTTTGATACTTGGGGCGGAATGCTGCCCGACAAGTGGTATCAAAGCGTATCTTTAGCAAGCATGCGTGAAGTAATAGCGCAGCTGCCACGAGAGCACCAGGGAAGAAAAGTGCCGATCATCATTTTCACTAAGGGCGGCGGCCTCTGGTTAAACGACATGGCACAAGCTGGCGCGGATGTGATTGGTCTTGACTGGACCATCTCCCTGCAGCGCGCACGAACGGCATTAGTAGCGGCAAATACACCAATTGCGCTTCAAGGCAATATTGATCCCCTTGCTTTATTTGCCGAACCTCCCCAAATTCAGCAATTAGCGCGTGAAATACTCGATGGCCTGGCAGCTGCACCACCCATGCGCCCTCATCTCCACCCCTTAGATGGCCATATTTTTAATTTAGGCCATGGCATTTCCCAATTTACCCCTCCCGAGCATGTTTCTGCGCTGGTTGAGGCGGTTATAAATCACTCCCAAGCCCTCCGAAAGTAGCGCTGAACTGGAGCCAGGTTAGCCCTCCCAATTTGGTGCAATGCGAAAAGTTATGCACAAAGTTATGCACACCCAACTTGGGGCATAAGAAATTCAGTAAGATTCGCTTGAAATTTCAGATTACCCCTACATAATTAACCCTAAAGCATTGTTTTAATTGAATAAATAGCCATAAATTACTAGTCGCACGCTAATTTAAAAATGAACGCCAATGAAAAGATAATGGCAAACTTATTGATATCCACAGACTTATCCACAAGTAACTTAGGTAAGCCAAGCCACGTTAATGACTAAGCCACTTATCGTTCAGGTAGCCGTTGATAAGCCCCTGCGCCAATTCTTTGACTACGTTTGGAGCAGCGAAAAATTAGGGCGAGACCCCGTGATTGGCCAGTTGGTTGAGGTGCCGTTTGGCCGCGGAGGTTTGGTGGGAGTAGTAGCAAAAGTAAGCGATTACTCCATACTAGAGCAAGATAAATTAAAGGCTGTCACGCAGCTTGCGCCTATTCCGCCCTTAGACCCAAAATTAATGCAGCTCATGACATTTGCCAGCACTTACTATATTCAAAGCCTTGGCGAAACCCTGATACCGAGTATTCCGCAATATTGGAAGAAACCCAAAAATTGGCCAAAACAGGGGCTTGCATTGTTGCAAAAAACAGCTATTAATCCAGGTGAAGCCACCGAGCAAACCCCCACTAACAGTAAAAGTGCCACAGGTAAAGGCGCAATTTTGGCGGCTGCGCTCAATACCGAGCAGGCGGATGCGTTAATAAAATTAAATAGTCCAAAAGAAGTAAGCGAAAGAGGCGGCGTGCGCGCAACTTTATTGCAAGGCAGAACGGGAAGTGGTAAAACAGCCGTTTTTTTAAATTGGCTGGCGAATATATTGGCAGAAAAAAATGCGCAAGTACTGATCTTAGTACCTGAAATTAACTTAACCCCACAATTAGAACGCAGTATACGCGCGCATTTTCCGGGGCGCACACTCGTAGTGCTGCATAGTGCGTTAGCAGAAAAAAAACGCGGCATGGCATGGTATGAAGCACAAATAGGTCAGGCACAAATTATTCTTGGGACGCGCTTAGCTGTTCTTGCCCCTATGCCTTATCTAAAGGCAATCGTCGTTGACGAAGAGCACGACACGTCTTATAAGCAGCAAGAAGGGACAAGGTATTCCGCCCGCGATTTAGCAGTTTGGCGTGCCCATAATTTACAAATTCCCATTGTTCTTTCTTCCGCTACGCCCTCTTTAGAAAGTTGGCTAGCTGTTCGGCAGGGACGTTATGATTTAATTAAGTTAAACCAGCGGGCACAAGGTGGCGCCATGCCAGAGGTTCGGTTGATTGATTTAAAAGATAAAAATAATCAATCTGTCGACGCCAAAAAAATTCACCTCTCCAGGCCTCTAGCCAATGCAATTGACGTTAACTTACAGCAACATCAGCAAAGCTTGGTGCTGATTAATCGCCGCGGATATGCCCCAGTATTAACTTGCTTATCTTGCGGCTGGCTTTCAAAGTGCTCCCAATGCAGCGCATACTTGGTGTTGCATAAGCCAGGCGCAATTACTGCTAAGCCTGTTTTGAGTTGTCATCACTGCGGTTTGGTAAAGCCAGTACCCCGAAGTTGTCCTGATTGTGGTGATGTCGATTTGAGGCCCATTGGACAAGGCACGCAAAAAATTGAAGATACGCTCGGCCTAGCCTGGCCAAGTGCACGCATCTTGCGCATTGATGCGGACAGCAGCCGCAGAGGGCGAGGCGCTGAGGAAATGATGCAGGCGGTACATGCCGGGGAGGTCGATATCATCATCGGCACCCAAATGATTGCAAAAGGGCATGATTACCAAAATATTAGCGTGGTTGGTGTATTGGATGCCGACGCGCGGTTATATTCGCACGATTTTCGTGCCCCAGAACGCCTTTTTGCGCAATTGGTTCAGGTTGCTGGGCGCGCCGGCCGAACTGACAATACAGAAAAAAAGAGTCGAATTTATATTGAAACACGGCACCCAGAGGTCGCGGTTTTTCAATATTTACTCCAGCATGATGTCGATGGTTTTTTGGTGCAGTTAGCAGCCGAACGCGAAGAAGCACAATTGCCACCGTTCACTTTTCAAGCGCTGATTCACGCAGAGGGAAAAATGCTAAACAAAGTATTGGCATTTTTAATCGAGCTTAAAGAAGAAGCAATGAGTCATTTTGGGCTTGAGCAGCAGGTAAAAATTTACGATCCCGTCGCGAAGTTAATGGTGCGCATCGCCGGCTCAGAGCGCGCTCAATTAGTAATTGAGTCAACCCATCGCAATCAATTACAACTTGTATTAGATCAAATTGATAGCATCTTACGCGGACAGTCGCAGGGCAGAATTAGCAAGAAAGACAAAATACGTTGGTCGATTGAGCGCGATCCAGCACTTATTTAAATCAAAGCAAAGACCAAAGCCAAGGTTTACTTCGTAGACCTTGGTTAAGACAAAATTGGAATTAGGTTTTAGCTGAGCCCGTACGATGTGTACGGTTATAAAGGCAGCTGGCACAAATCCAGCGCTGTTTCCGGTTGCTCGTAGGTATCCACGTGCCACCTTCTAAGCGCTTCTCACGACTACAAGATGAGCAAAATTTAAGGCTTTGTGAAGTGTCTTGGGCTGGGGCGGTGGTTGAGGTGGTCATAAGCATTCCGAGGGGTACTAATCTACAGAAATGCTATTTTACCCGTTTTAGGCGGCCGGGGCAGGCGTCAGCATAATTCGTACCGAATCGGCTGTTTTATTGCCCTCAAAATCAAGCCAAGCCTTATTTTCAAAGTCGTAGAGTTTGCAGACCTTAGCGGTATCAAAATACCATTTCCAGGAGAATTTTTGTATAAAAATTCGCTCGGGCAAAACGGTTTCAAGCTTAGACTGGGCTTCTTTGAGGCGATACAGGGGCACCGACATATCCACATGGTGGGCGGTATGCTCCATGATGTGATGCATTAAGGCGCCCCAGAAAAAATTAAATGTGAGGTGCACGGTAGTCGAGACAAAGGGTTGAGCCCTTAGCCACTCGGCTTTTTTATCGTACCAAGATACCGAAGGATGGGTATGGTGTACATAAACGACAAAGCCAATCATGCCATTCCAAAATAAAAATGGCAGAGCGAAACCGGTTAGTAGGGTAATTAAAATGGATTGATTGGTAAACCACGCTCCAGTAACGAGCGCCCCAAGCCAAAGCACTGCAAAGGCCGAGACCAAATAATTATCTTTCATAAAAATGGCACGATTTGCTGGCTTGTAAGTGGCATTAGGAAAGTATTCGCGTTTCCACCAGATTTCAATCATGTAATAGAGTACTGGCCCCCAACCACTGCGATAAAGCCGCTCCAGGGTTTTACGCCAGGCAGGCAAAGCATCAAACTCGGCTTTAGAAAGCGGTGCCCAAACAAAATCAAAGCCTTTTAAATTTGTTTGCCCATGGTGAACAACGTTATGGCCAATGTCCCATAAGCTATAGGGGGTTAATGAGGGCAAAAAGGCAATGCGCCCAATAATCTTGTTTAGCTCGCGATTGGGGGTAAAGCTTTGATGACAGGCATCATGCCCAAGAATAAAAATACGCCCAGTGACAAATCCGGCAATCGTGCCAAAGAGAGTTTTGAGCAGAATATTTTCAAAATATACTGTGGCAAAAATTGCGCCCAACCAAAGCGTCGCATCAAACATGAGCAAGGCAATCGCCCTACCCGTTTCACCCTTGGCCATTGGCTCTAACCAGCTACGAATAATCTTGCGATGCGGTAAGGGCTGATCGGGAGCTAGCGGAACAACGCGCGCAGTATCGATATAGGATGGGCTTAAATGGTTAGACACGGTATCTATAGAGGTTTGAACTCTCAGATGATAGAGGGTTTTGCGGGTTTTCGCTTGATCTCGATCAAAATTACCCATGCTGGTGCGCCCGGCGCGAATCGAACGCGCGACCCTTGGCTTCGGAGGCCAATACTCTATCCACTGAGCTACGGGCGCATTTAGAGCTTATGTTCTATTGTAAGTGTCCAATTGCATTGGGCTCGTTATAATTAATTAACTAACGAAAAAACTGCAAAAAAGAGCAAAATAATGAGCAACGGTCATGGTAGTTTAATTAAAACCCCAAAACAATTAATAATTGTGGTTGGCCTTAGTTTTTTTGTGCCGCTACTCATCATTTTATTGTTAATGGTTTATGTAAACAGTGGCAAGCGCGAGTCTGGCGGCGGCGCCGAGGCAGAAAAACAAACTGCACAGTTAATTAAACCCATCGGCCAAGTTACCCTGAGTGCGGCTGCATCTGCTCCAGTGGCAGCCAGCGCCGAGCCAGTTACACCGGCAGCAGCCACCGCAGCCCCTTCCGCTAGCCCAGCGCCGAAGGCAGCCGCGAAGTAAGCCTACTCATTTTTAGCCATTAGCGCCAATTGATAGGCGGCTTTTTGGGGCATGCCGGTAGCACCAGCCACCACCTTAGCAATTTCTTTGCTACCCAAATATTCACTCAGCACTTGAATCCAGCGATGCAATTCCACTGCTTCGACTGAGGGCGGTTCTCTCGACTTATCCCCGGCTACTAAAATAATAAATTCGCCCTTAAGGCTTGTTGCATTTTCGAGCCAGCTAGCTAGGGCACCCGCATTTAAATATGCGATAGATTCAAATTTTTTAGTCAATTCACGACCAATAATGATTTCGCGCTCAGGCTGTAGAGCGGTTGATAGCGCTAATAAACTCGCTTTAATTTGATGTGGCGATTCGAAGAAAATAGTTGCTTGGGCAGATAAATTGATTTCACTTAAAACGCTGTCACGTTCTTTCGCCTTATGAGGTAAGAAACCAATAAATTGAAAACGCCCTTGTAAATGATCTAAAGTTCCGCCACCGACAGAGACAATGGCAGCTAGCGCGCTAGCGCCGGGAATGGGGAGTACTCGAAACCCCGCTTGTTGAACAGCGCTGACCAGTTTGGCGCCCGGATCTGAAATGCCCGGCGTGCCTGCGTCAGAGATATAAGCCCAGCGTTGTGACTGCTTTAAATAGGAAATTATTTTTTTAGTGGCGGTAACTTCATTATGTTCATGCAAGGCCAGACATTTTTTATGAATACCGAATTGACGCAACAGTGCTGCACTATGGCGAGTGTCTTCACAGGCAATGCCATCCACCGCATTTAATACATGCAGCGCGCGCAAGGTTATATCGCCTAAGTTACCAATCGGGGTGGCTACTACATACAATGCGCTAGTTGGCAAATCTTGTTGTTGTAAAAAATCCGCTAAACCCATTTCCATGGTGACACTCCATTCACATTCATATCATCGGCAAAAAAGCTGAAGCAACCGCAAAAGACTTTCTTCAGCGCGCAGGCCTCAGCCTAGTAACGCTAAATTATCGTTGCCGGATGGGCGAGATTGATTTAATTATGCGTGATCAAGATACTTTTGTGTTTGTAGAGGTTAGGGTGCGTAACTCAAGTAATTGGGGTGGTGCCCTAGCAAGCATTAACACCAGCAAACAAAATAAAATCTACAAAACAGCCCAGCATTATTTACAAGCCCACTATCGGGCTAAGGACTACCCGCCGTGTCGATTTGATGT
>JBAXGQ010000004.1:0-48940 GCA_037139315.1 Burkholderiaceae bacterium | reverse complement strand
GAACTCAAAAAAGTTTCTGGGGTAGCCGATGAAGGTATTTTGAAAGAGTTAGGGCAGCCTACCTTAAATATTCAAATTGATCGCGAGAAAGCGTCTCGTTACGGCATTAATGTAAATGATATTCAAACCATTGTTGCCAATGCAATTGGTGGCATGCCGATTACCAATTTGCTCGAAGATGAAAAAACTTTCGGTATTGCAGTACGCTTAAATGAAGGTAGTCGTAATGATGTGTTAGATATTTCTAAATTATTAGTCGATTCGCCATCGGGCGCTACGATCCCCTTGTCGATGGTGGCTAAAGTGAGTTTAAGTGATGGCCCCTTCTTTATTTATCGTGAAGCAGGTAAGCGGTATATTGCGATTAAATTCAGCGTGCGCGGACGCGATTTAGGCAGTGCGGTGGAAGATGCGCAAGCGTTGGTGCAAAAGAATATTACTTTGCCAGCGAACTATTCGATTAGTTGGGACGGACAATTTAATCAAATGAAACAGGCGCAGAAAAAGTTGATGATCATTGTGCCTTTAGCTTTGCTTGGCATCTTTCTCTTGTTGGTTAGCGCCTTTGGGAACTTCCGTGATGCAGTGATTGTGATGCTTAACGTACCGTTTGCGGCAATTGGCGGTGTACTGGCTTTGCATTTAGCCGGAGAGACTTTAAGTATTTCGGCTTTCTTTGGCTTTCTATCGCTATTTGGTATTGCGATTCAAGATGGTGTGATCTTAATTTCCTTCATCAATAAATCGATGTCTGATGACCTAGCGGCCATGAAAGACACCATGGTTGAGGGTTCTTCTTTGCGGGTACGCCCCGTATTAATGACTGCGATGTTATCGGGCCTCGGCTTATTACCTGCCGCTTTGTCGCACTCGATTGGCTCTGAAGCGCAGCGTCCCCTGGCCCTAGTTATTGTTGGCGGTATGGTTACGACAACGATTCTGACCTTATTGGTGTTGCCGGTGATTTATAGCTGGTTTAGAGGACGTGCCTTACCTAATGCGCCAGTTATTTAGTAATACTGCATTGATTCCTAAGCACTTATTCTAATTCTCTTACTTTTAGATTCTCACTATTTATGCCAGCTCAACCAGATTTACATATTCTTATTTCTAACGATGACGGTTATTTAGCTCCTGGCTTATTGGCTTTAGTCAATGCTTTACGCCCCTTAGGTCGGATTACCGTAATTGCACCAGAGCAAAATCATAGTGGCGCTTCGAATTCATTAACCTTATCGCGCCCCTTATCGATTCATCGTGTAGCCGGCGGCGAACGAGATGGATTTTTATTTATTAATGGTACTCCAACCGATTGCGTGCATATTGCCATGACTGGTTTTTTAGATCAGCGCCCCGATTTAGTCGTTTCGGGTATTAATCAAGGCGAAAATATGGGTGAAGACGTGCTCTACTCAGGCACAGTGGCAGCAGCAATTGAGGGGGTCATGTTTGGGGTGCCCGGTGTCGCGTTTTCACAAATTGACCGCGGTTGGGCTCGCATTGATGACGCAGCAGCAATTGCGAAAGACATTGTTACGCATTTATTGGCGAATCCCATTGGCTCTGAAAAAGGGATAGCAACCTTATTGAATGTGAATTTACCGAATCAAAGTTATGCTGACTTACAGCGCTGGCGAGTTACTCGTTTGGGTAATCGTCATCACTCCGAGCCAGTTGTGGTCCAAAAAAATCCCCGCGGTGAATTAATTTATTGGATTGGTGCTGCAGGAGTAGCGAAAGATGCCTCTTTGGGCACCGACTTTAGTGCAATTGCTGATGGCTGTGTTTCGCTGACGCCGATGCAATTAGATTTAACCCATCATGCCCGTTTAGCCGCCATGCGAGCCAATGGCTGGGACCGCGATTGAAGGCTACTTCACGTCATGCTGGCCACCGCCAAGCACTTGCCGATAAAGTTGCCGCTAGCGGGGTAAAACACCTTAAAACGCTGGAAGCGATTGCCACCGTACCGCGGCACGCTTTTATGGATGCTGGCCTGCATGCGCAGGCGTACGAAGATTCGGCCTTGCCTATTGGTCATCAGCAAACCATTTCTAAGCCTTCAGTAGTAGCTCGCATGATTGAACTTCTGCATAAAAATAAAAATCCCCTGGGCAAGGTATTAGAAATTGGTACGGGCTGCGGATATCAAGCAGCGGTATTAAGTTTGCTCGCGTCAGAAGTCTATTCAATTGAACGGATTCGTCCCTTGCATGATTTGGCTCGGGCTAAATTACGTCCCTTTCGGATTCATAATTTACGACTTATTTACGGCGATGGCATTTTAGGCCTACCCCAAGCTGCCCCATTTGATGCCATTATTTTGGCCGCCGCAGGACTCGGCATTCCCGATGCATTATTAGATCAGTTAGCGATTGGTGGGCGCCTCATAGCGCCAGTGGCACGGAATGCAAATGCGCAGCAACTTCTGCTGATTGAGCGAGTCAGCTCGCAACGCTATCAAAGAACTGCACTAGACGAGGTCTTTTTTGTGCCTTTACAATCAGGGGTGATATGAAGCGATTGATTGTTAAACCTATATTGGCTATAGATGTAAAGCGCGCTTTAGCCTCAGCTGCACCGCTAGCAATTACGTTGGCAGTGGGTTTGGCTTTGGCTGGCTGTTCTACGCCCCGCACTAAGCCTGCCCCCATTAATGATCGTAATGCGAGCAACACTTCTTCCATGGCTAATGAACCAACTCCGCCTGGCTATTACCGTGTGAAGCGCGGTGATACCCTGTTGCGCATTTCTTTAGATCATGGTCAATCCTATAAAGATATTGCGCTTTGGAATAATTTAAGTGATCCCAATCAAATTGAAGTCGATCAACTTTTATTAATTAAACCGCCAAGTGCTAGTAAATCAGCAAGTGCAGCTAGCCCAGCGGGGAAAAAATTACCTGCCGGTGAAACTGTAGTTGCGGGCGCTGGTACCGCAAAGGCTGCTGGCTTAAAGCCCGATTCAGCTAAGACTGAGGTAATGAAAACCGATGCTATTAAGGGCGATGCTAGCACTGCTCAAGTAGCTGAGCCAGGTATTCGCTTATCTTGGCCAGCACAAGGTAAGGTCGTTGAAGAGTTTAGTGAGGGTAAAAACAAGGGCATTGATATAGCCGGAAAGTTGGGCGAGCCAGTTCAAGCAGCCGCTGATGGGAAGGTCGTGTACGCAGGTAATAGCTTGCGCGGCTATGGTAATTTGGTGATTGTGAAGCACGACAATACCTACTTAACCGCATATGCCTATAACAAAAGTCTGGCGGTGAAGGAGGGCGATAGCGTTCGCAAGGGGCAAAAAATTGCTGAGATGGGCGATACCGACACCAATGCAGTGAAGTTGCATTTTGAAGTACGGGTGAATGGTAAGCCGGTTAATCCAATGCAATTTTTACAGTAGGCCAGCCCCTTATTCATGCGAGCAGGCGCAACCGTTTTAGTTTTCGATATTGAGACCATTCCCGATGTAGCTGGCTTACGTCGTTTGGAAGATTATCCCGCCACCATTGCTGATGCCGAAGTAGCACAGTTAGCGATGGCAGCGCGGACAGTGAAAACGGGTAGCGATTTTCTGCCGCTCTATTTACAAAGAATTGTAGCGATATCGTGTGTGATTCGTCGTACCACTAAAGAAGGTTTACCGCAATTTAAGGTGGGGTCTTTAGGCGAAGTTGACGACGATGAAAAAACCTTAATTCAGGCGTTTTACGATTTAATTGAAAAATATACCCCGCAATTAGTTTCATGGAATGGTAGTGGGTTTGATTTGCCCGTTTTGCATTACCGCTCTATGGTGCAGGAAGTGCAAGCCGCGCGTTATTGGGAGATGGGTGAAAGCCAAGATAGCGACAGCCGTGACTTTAAGTGGAATAACTATATCTCCCGCTATCACCTACGGCATTTAGACATGATGGATATTTTGGCTAAATTTAATCCGCGGGCAAATGCCCCGTTGGATAGCTTAGCCAAACTCTGTGGCTTTCCTGGAAAAATGGGCATGGACGGTAGTCAAGTATGGGGCGCTTATCAGGAAGGTCGCTTATCCGAGATTCGCAGCTATTGCGAAACGGATGTGGTGAATACGTATTTGATGTATTGCCGCTTTCAATTGATGCGGGGCGGTTTTTCCCCCGCAGAATATGCAGAAGAAGTGCGCTTTGTACGCGCCTATCTACATGAGGAAGCTAAGCAGCCACACGGCGCAGCATGGCAAGAATACCTTGCTGGATTTGCGGATGCCGCTTAAATACTTTTGGTATGCCTGAGCCAATTGGCGAGCCGATTTGGGTTGAATCTCTCGATTTAGACGCGCAGGGCATTGCCAGACTGCCGCCCGCTGCTGATGCGCCTGCCGGTGAAGCGGGCAAGGTGCTATTTATTCGTGGCGCATTGCCTACTGAACTAGTCAGCTATCAAATTACCCGGGATAAAGCACGCTTTGCTAAAGCTAAAGTTGTCCAGATATTAAAGCCCGCTGTATTTCGCACGCAGCCGCGTTGCTTAGCTTTTGGTATTTGTGGCGGCTGTAGCATGCAACACCTGGATGTAGCAGCGCAAATAGCAATTAAGCAAAGGGTTTTAGAAGATGACCTTTGGCATCTTGCCCGTGCTAAACCAGCAGAAATACTACGTCCATTAGGCGGACCTAGCTGGGCTTATCGGCAACGAGCGCGTTTAAGTGTGGTGAATCGCTCGATTAAAAAAGGCACTGCACTGGTTGGTTTTCATGAATTCAATAGCGGGTATGTGGCCGATATGTTGGCTTGTGAAATATTGCCCCTGGCCGTTTCGGCTTTATTGCACCCTTTGCGAGAGTTGGTGAACGCACTCTCTATTCCGGATGACATTGCGCAATTTGAATTAGCAGTAGGTGAAGGCAATGCCACCAATGCATTTCAGCCGGTAACGGTTTTAGTCATGCGTCACATGGCGCCCCTGAGTTCTGCAGATCTTGATCTGGTGCGTAACTTTGCTGAGATGCACTCCGTATGGATGTGGTTGCAACCTGGTGGAATCGATACTGCTAAGCCATTTCATCCCGCTGAAGGTCAATTATGTTATCGACTGCCTGAATTTGCGCTTGAAATGCCTTTCTTACCCACTGACTTCACTCAAGTCAATCATGCAATGAATCGAGCCTTAGTGGCACAGGCAATGCGCTTGTTGGCGCCACAGCCCCATGAGCGAATCCTAGACTTATTTTGTGGCATCGGTAATTTCACTTTACCCTTGGCGCGCTTAGCCAAAGCGGTTTTAGGTATTGAGGGTAATAATGCCTTAACCTTACGCGCGCATAGCAATGCAAAACATAATGGGCTGGCTGATATAGCCCAGTTTCAATTGGCTAATTTGTTTACTGCTGACGCAGTAATGGTTCGTTCATGGGGGCCAACAGACCGCTGGTTGATTGATCCTCCTAGAGAGGGTGCAATGGCCTTGTGCCAAGCTTTAGGAGAGCTACAAAAGAATTTCCTCGCAGGCGATGCAACCGCCTTACCCTTTTTCCCCCAACGCATTGTTTACATCTCTTGTAATCCAAAGACACTGGCGCGCGATACTGCAATCCTAATAGGCGAAGGTGGCTACGAGCTGACTAAAGCTGGAATTGTGAATATGTTTCCGCATACTTCACATATTGAATCGATCGCGGTATTTGGGCGAGCCTAATAATATGTTATACTTTTATATAACATATGGAGGATCTATGTCGATTACAAATTTGCGTAAGGTTGGTGGTTCTGTCATGCTGACAGTGCCCCCATCATTGTTAACCCTCTTACATTTGCAGTCGGGCTCGACTGTCGATATTGTGGTTGAGAAAGGGCGTTTAGTGATTGAGCCTATTAAGAAGCCTAAATATCAATTAGCTGAACTATTAGCGCAATGTAATCCTAAAGCTAAGCGGTCTAAAGAGGATGATGAATGGATTAATGCTCCGCGAATCGGACGTGAGATCATTTGATGAATCGTGGAGATATATATTTAGTCTCACTTGACCCCACTTCTGGTCATGAGCAAAAGGGTATAAGACCGGTATTAGTTGTAACAACTGAGGCCTTTAATAAGCTCACTAAGGCACCATTAATTTTACCGATTACTAATGGAGGTAGCTTTGCCAGAGTAGGGGGCTTTGCTGTGACTTTATTCAATACCAAAACTACAGGGATTGTTCGCTGTGATCAACCAAGAGTCTTAGATTTGGGCGCTAGAAAAGCAAAAAAACTCGAGAAGGTTCCTGCTGCGGTGATGGATGATGTGCTAGCAAAGCTATCAGCAATGATTGCGTAGAAAGCCAAAGCGCAATCAAATAATAGAAAAAAGCACCTCGAAAGGTGCTTTTCAGTTTAGAACTTAGTTAGCCGCTAAATGAGTCTAATCGCGTTGCCCACCCATAATGCCAAATAAAGCTAGCAAGTTGGTGAAGACGTTATAGACATCAAGGTAAATGGCTAAGGTGGCCATTACATAGTTGGTTTCGCCGCCGTTGATAACTCGTTGCACATCAACCAAAATAAAGGCTGAGAAAATAGCAATTGCAAGAATCATCACCGTTAGCATGAGTGCCGGTAATTGCAGCCAGATATTGGCCAAGGAGGCCACGATTAACAGTAAAACACCAACCATCAACCATTTGCCCATACCCTGGAAATCACTTTTGCTAACCGTTGCAATAGTCGCCATGGTGGCAAAAATTAAGGCAGTACCGCCAAAAGCCAACATGATTAGAGTTGCACCATTGCTATAACTGCTGAGCGTAAATCCAATAAGGCTCGATAACATGAGGCCCATAAAGAAGGTAAAACCTAGCAGTAGTAATACGCCGATGCCAGTATCTTTATTTTTATTGATAGCCCAGAAGAAGCCAAAGGCAACTGCTAAAAAGACGATGAAACCTAAGAAAGGACTACCAGCAAAAGGTACAAACCCCATTGCAACTCCCAACCAAGCGCCAATGACGGTAGGCACCATCGAGAGAGCAAGCAAAGCATAGGTATTGCGCAAAACCCGGTTACGGATTTGCAGACTTGTTACAGAATCAGACTGTCCAAAGCCAAAAGAGTTTAAATCGCTCATTGAGACCCCTTCATTGTTAAATTAACTAAGCCCAAAATTGGCCTATGTATTAAGTATAGACAAATTAGGTGAATTTCAAGGGCTTTCATAAAGATACTGCTGACAGAGGGGTTATCCCCTGTAAATTCAATCACTTAGCTAATTTACCCTTAAAGGCAGGATGGTCTAGGGATGTATAATTCTGGGGGCGTTGGCAGCAACGCAGCTTTCAGCATCTGCAGCTAGGATGCCCTTTTTGGGGCTCCAACACTGCTTTTTACTATCTTTGATTCAGTACTGGAGTTATGCATGGCAATGGAACGCACTTTATCTATTATTAAACCCGACGCAGTAGCTAAAAATGTCATCGGGCAAATCTACGCGCGTTTTGAAGCGGCTAAGCTCAAAATAGTGGCCTCGAAAATGGCGCACTTATCGCAAGCGGAAGCGGAGCAGTTTTATGCCGTGCACAAAGATCGACCTTTCTTTAACGATTTAGTTAAATTCATGATTTCAGGTCCAGTGATGATTCAGGTCTTGCAAGGTGAGAATGCCATTGCGAAGAATCGTGAGTTGATGGGCGCAACCGATCCGAAGAAAGCCGACAAAGGCACGATTCGTGCCGACTTTGCTGACAGCATCGACGCTAATTCGGTGCACGGGTCTGATGCCCCTGAAACTGCCGCGGTGGAAATTGCCTTCTTTTTTCCTGGCATGACTATTTTTAATCGTTAATGTGAATTCACCCCGTATTAATCTCTTAGATTTAGACGCCGAGGCAATGAAGGCATACATTGCAGGGCTGCATGAAAAGCCGTTTCGAGCCAAGCAATTGTTGAATTGGGTGCATCAACGCGGCGTCGGTGATATTGCCTTAATGAGTGATTTGGCGAAATCATTTCGCCAGACCTTAAGTGAGCAGACCGAAGTTTGCGCACTGCCCGTTGTAAGCGAAGCGCTAGCGACGGATGGCACCCGTAAATGGTTATTAGATGTGGGTGGCAGCAACGCGGTTGAAATGGTATTTATTCCTGAGGATGATCGCGGTACCTTATGCATCTCTTCTCAGGCAGGTTGTGCGGTCAATTGCTCCTTTTGTGCGACTGGGTATCAAGGTTTTTCGCGGAATCTGACCGTTGGTGAAATTATTGGCCAGCTATGGTTGGCTGAACACCATTTGCGCGCTGACCCTAGCGCAATTAAACGCCTCGAAGAATACCCAACTCCAGGTTATGTTCACGAGGGCAGAGTGGTATCTAACGTGGTCTTAATGGGCATGGGTGAGCCTCTCCTCAATTACGATAACGTCTTGCCTGCCTTGCGCTTAATGTTAGATGATCACGCTTATGGCCTGTCGCGACGCCGGGTAACACTCTCAACTTCGGGAGTGGTGCCAATGATGGATCGTTTGGCACAAGATTGTCCAGTGGCTTTAGCTGTGTCTTTGCATGCGCCGAATGATGCCCTACGCGATCAGCTAGTTCCGCTGAATAAAAAATATCCGCTGAAAGAATTATTAGCTGCGTGCGAGCGCTATTTGCCTTATGCACCCCGCGACTTCATTACCTTTGAATATTGCATGCTTAATGAAATCAATGATCAAGATGCGCAGGCAAGAGAGTTGGTGCAATTATTAAAAGGGATTCGTTGCAAAATAAATTTAATTCCGTTTAATCCTTTTCCTGAGTCGGGCTTAACTCGCTCTTCTCCGCAACGTATTTTTGCCTTTAGTAATATTTTGCAAGAAGCCGGCATGATTGCGACGGTACGCAAAACCCGAGGTGATGACATTGCTGCAGCTTGCGGACAGCTAGCAGGCGATATTATTGACCGTACTAAAGTTCGTGAGCGCTCGGTTGATGCAGCGCTGGGCGAGCAAACTGTGCAGTGGTTGGAACGTTAATTTTTAACCGGATGGATATGCGTACTACTCCTGATTCTGCTTGCCTCCCCCTAGGCCCTGCGCCGCGCCGCAGTTCCTTGCAGGCAACAGTATCTTGGCAAGATGCGCATGTGACCGTGGGAGGTGATGCGCCCGTGCGCGTGCAATCGATGACCAATACAGATACGGTTGATGCCCTAGGTACTGCGATTCAAGTTAAAGAATTAGCGCGTGCAGGTTCTGAATTAGTGCGTATTACCGTTAATACACCGGAAGCAGCCGCAGCCGTGCCTTACGTCAGGGAGAAATTAGATGCGATGGGTATTTTTACTCCGCTGATTGGCGATTTTCATTACAACGGCCACACTCTACTAAACGATTTTCCAGCTTGTGCTCAAGCCTTATCGAAATACCGGATTAATCCGGGTAACGTGGGTAAGGGTGCAAAACGCGATCCGCAATTTGCCCAAATGATTGAAGCGGCCTGCCGTTACCAAAAGCCAATTCGGATTGGCGTGAATTGGGGCAGCTTAGATCAAGCGCTATTAGCCCACATCATGGATGAAAATGCCAAACTTGCCGAACCTAAAACAGCCCAAGCAGTGATGATTGAAGCTTTAATTCAGTCTGCCTTGCAATCAGCTACAAAGGCAGTTGAATTGGGTATGAGTGCGAATCAAATTATGTTGTCGTGCAAAGTGAGTGGGGTACAAGATCTGGTGGCTGTGTATCGTGATTTAGCCCGCCGTTGCGATTACCCTTTGCATTTGGGATTAACCGAAGCCGGTATGGGCAGCAAAGGCATAGTGGCTTCGACTGCGGCCCTCGGGATTTTATTGCAAGAAGGAATTGGCGATACCATTCGGGTGTCCTTGACACCGGATCCTGGCGCCCCACGTGAAAATGAAGTTATTGTGGCTCAGGAAATTTTACAAACCATGGGCTTGCGTAATTTCACGCCAATGGTTATTGCTTGTCCTGGATGCGGCAGGACTACAAGCACGACATTTCAAGAATTAGCCGCCCAAATTCAATCTTACTTACGCCAACAAATGCCGATCTGGAAAAAATCCCATCCTGGGGTGGAGAATATGAATGTTGCGGTGATGGGTTGTATTGTTAATGGCCCCGGAGAAAGTAAGCATGCCAATATCGGTATTTCTTTGCCCGGAACGGGAGAAACTCCTGCCGCTCCTGTATTTGTTGACGGCGTTAAAGTAAAAACCTTGCGCGGCCCAAGTATCGCTGAAGAGTTTCAGGTGATCGTGAATGACTATGTGCAGTCGCACTATGGTTAAGCAATAGTATGAGCAGACAAGATGAGTGAGCAAAAAATTCAAAAACTGGCGGGCGTGCGTGGCATGAATGATGTGCTGCCTATAGATGCTAAGCAGTGGCTGCACTTGGAAAAAATCTTGCACGATTTAACCCGCGCTTACGGGTATGAGTTTATAAAAACCCCGATTGTTGAGGTAACCGAAGTTTTTCAGCGTGGCATTGGGGTAGTCACTGATATTGTTGAAAAGGAAATGTATTCGTTTGAAGATCGCCTGAATGGTGAGCAGCTCACTTTGCGACCCGAGGGTACTGCCGCAGTGGTACGCGCAGTGATTGAACATAATTTACTGTATGACGGCCCTAAACGCCTCTGTTATATGGGCCCGATGTTTCGACATGAGCGTCCGCAGCGGGGACGTTACCGGCAGTTTCATCAATTTGGTGTTGAAGCATTAGGTTTTGCGGGCCCTGATATTGATGTCGAAATTATTGTGATGGGGCAACGGCTCTGGGATGAGTTAAGTTTACGGGGCGTACACCTGGAAATTAACTCCCTGGGCCAAGCCGCAGAGCGCGCTGCGCATCGTGAGGCATTAGTTAAGTATTTTACGGCTAATGCTGCAGCTCTTGATGAAGATTCACAGCGTCGTTTACTCACCAATCCCTTACGTATTTTGGATTCTAAAAATTCAGCAATGCAGGAATTGATTGAGAAGGCGCCACGCTTGCTGGATTTTCTCGGCGCGGAATCCATGCAGCACTTTACAGCTGTCCAGACCTTATTAAAAGCCCACAATATTCCTTGCAAAATTAATCCGCGCTTGGTGCGCGGCTTAGACTACTACAACCTCACCGTGTTTGAGTGGGTAACCACCGAACTAGGCGCGCAAGGCACGATTGCTGGTGGTGGACGTTATGATCCGTTAGTTGAGCGAATGGGTGGCAAGGCTGCGCCAGCTTGTGGATGGGCCATGGGTATTGAGCGAGTACTGGAACTCATGGCAATTTCAGGCTCAGTACCCGAAGCTGAAGCGGTGTGTGATGTTTATATTTTGCATCAGGGCGGTGAAACGTTAACGGCCGCTTTTATTGCTGCTGAACAATTACGCAGCGCTGGTATAGATACTATTTTGTTTTGTGCTCCCGATGGTCAAACTGCCAGTTTTAAAGCGCAAATGAAAAAAGCGGATGCGAGTGGCGCGGCATTTGCAGTCATTATTGGGCCGGATGAGCTAGCTCTAAATGAGGCTCAAATTAAAGACCTTCGTGGCCAGGGAGAACAACGGGCAGTGCCACTAACCAAGGTATTGGACGCCATCATTGATTCCTTGGTTTCTGCTTCAGAATAAAATATCCTGCCTAATTGCTTTTGCGCCCATTAATCTGATTTATTGATGCACTTAATTTACGCTTACCTTACGGATTGTTATGCCACTTGACCTAGAAGAACAAGAACATTTAGATAACTTTAAAGACTTTTGGAAAAAGTATGGCAAGTTATTAACTGGTCTATTAACGGCTATTTTGTTGACCTATGCAGCCTATAGTGGCTGGCAATGGTGGAAAAATAATCAAGCCATGGAGGCTTCAAAACTATATGGCACGATGTTGGGTGCGGTAGTTAAGGGCGATAAAGAGCAAACATATCGCGCCGTGGATGATTTGCAAAATCAATTTGGTCGCACTACCTATGCTGCAATGTCGAGCTTAATTGGCGCAAAAATTGCTGCTGATGCAGGTGACGGTGCCAAGGCGATGACCTATTTACGTTGGGCTAGCACTAAAGCAAGCGACTCGGCATATGCAGGGGTCGCAAAAATGCGCTTAGTAGCCCAATTACTCGAGCAGGGTGGCGATGCTGCTCTTAATGAAGCAGACCAACTATTAAAAGAAAAGCCGGTTAGTGGTTTTGAAGCCCTTTGGTTAGAGCGCCGTGGCGATTGGTATTTATCACAACAAAAAATAGCCGATGCGCGGACGAGTTATCAGGCTGCTTGGAAAATTATGCTGCAAGCAAAAGAGTTGCCCGATGAAAGTCGCCGCTTATTAAAGGTCAAACTGGATGCGGTGGGTGGTGTTTGATGCGTAGTGTTTTATTAGCCTTGGTGGCTTTGCTGGTTTGTTCGCTGTTGGCTTGTTCGGGTAGTTCCCGAGCCCGCAAGCCCAATGCACTCACTGCAGTGACCAATCAATTTGAGATGGCAGAAATTTGGTCAGCAAATGTCGGTTCATCGGCACCTTATTATTTTGATCCGATTGTCGCTGGCGATGCTGTTTATTCTGCTTCAGCTAGCGGCAGATTAGTAAAACTAGATTTACTCACTGGTAAAATGATTTGGGAAGTTAGTATTCCCGACCGGCTATCGGTAGGTCCTGGTTCGGATGGCAAAACCACCGTTGCAGTTTCCGATAAGGGAATGGTTTATGCCTTTGATGAAACTGGCAAAAATGTTTGGTCTGTTTCAGTAGGTAGTGAAGTGTTAACTGAGCCGATAGTGGCTGCTGGGGTCGTCGTGATACGAACCCTAGATAATCGTTTTATGGGTTTAGATGTCGTCACGGGAAAGCGGCGTTGGTTTTATCAACGCCAACAGTCGGTGCTCTCCTTACGCGTTGGTTATGGCATGCTGCTCGTTAATAATGAAGTGATTGTGACGGGCTTATCGAGCGGCCGTTACGGCATGATTGCTGTGAATAATGGCGCCCTTATTTGGGAAACATCGATTTCCTTTCCCAAAGGTTTTTCAGAAATTGAGCGCTTAAATGATGTTTCCGCCAAGCCAAGCTTGGAAGGGGAAAAATTATGTGCCGTATCGTATCAAGGCAAGATCGGCTGCAGTGCAGTGCGCACAGGTAACTTGCTTTGGTCCAAGGATTTTTCGAGCTATACCGGCACTGCTCAAGGACCCGAACTGGTTTTTTCAAGCAATGAAAAGTCCCAAGTAGCGGCCTTTAAGAGCGCAGATGGTACGCCGGTTTGGGAAACTGGCAAGCTCAATTGGCGTGATCTCGGTGAGCCTACCGCCATCGGGCGGGTCTTGTTATTTGGCGACGCTGAGGGCTATTTGCATGCCTTAGCGCAAGCTGATGGCGAGATTGTGGCGCGCATTCGGCATGATTCCTCACCTGTTGCATCAGCCCCTGTGGTTGCTGGTGGCTTAGTATTAGTGCTCTCTCAAGGCGGCAAATTAGTTGCCTATCAACCTAAATAAGGTTTACTCGATGAAACTCACCCAATGAAACCTGTTATTGCGATTGTTGGTCGTCCTAATGTAGGTAAGTCGACTTTATTTAATCGTCTCACTCGCTCTCGCGATGCGATTGTTGCCGATTTTTCTGGTCTGACCCGCGATCGACATTATGGCAATGGACGCCTGGGTAGCCGTGGTTTTATTTGTATTGATACCGGGGGCTTTGAGCCTGTTGCCAAAACCGGCATCGTCGCTGAGATGGCCAAGCAAACTAAGCAAGCGGTGGCCGAAGCAGATGTAGTCATTTTTTTGGTTGATGGCCGTTTAGGTTTAGCCCCTCAAGATCGCGTGATTGCCGATTTCTTGCGCAAAACTGGTCGGCCAATTGTTTTAGCGGTAAATAAAACGGAGGGCATGTCGGCGGGCGTAGTTACAGCCGACTTCCATGAGCTTGGTCTGGGCGATCCCGTGCCGATTTCTTCGGCCCATGGCGAAGGTGTACGCAGCTTAATTGAAGATGCGCTAGATGAGTTGGGCGTACCTGAAGAGGATGATGATCAAGAAATACTGGGTGCCGATAAGCCACTGAAGATTGCTGTCGTTGGACGTCCTAATGTGGGTAAGTCGACGCTGATCAATAAACTGATTGGCGAAGAGCGCGTGATTGCTTTTGATCAACCCGGCACCACTCGTGATGCAATTGAAGTTCCGTTTGAACGCGATGGCCGCCCCTATATTTTGATTGATACAGCCGGCTTACGCCGCCGCGGTAAAGTATTTGAAGCAATTGAAAAATTTTCAGTCGTAAAAACCTTGCAGGCCATTGCCGATGCTAATGTGGTGATCTTAATGCTGGATGCCCAGCAAGATATTTCTGAACAAGATGCCCATATCGCTGGTTTTATTGTCGAAGCCGGCAGAGCCTTAGTGGTAGCAGTGAATAAATGGGATGGTGTCGATGCTTATGTGAAAGAACGCTGCCGTTTAGAAATTGCGCAAAAACTGCGCTTTCTCGATTTCGCTAATGTGCATACGATTTCTGCTCGGAAGGGCTTTGGCCTAAAAGAACTTTTGAAGGATGTTGATGCGGCATATAAAGCGGCTACGACAAAGATGCCAACACCCCGTTTAACCCGAATTTTGATTGAGGCTATTGAACATCAGCAGCCCAAGCGGGTTGGAATGGGGCGTCCTAAAATGCGTTATGCACATCAAGGGGGCATGAATCCGCCGATTGTGATTATTCATGGTACCGGCCTCTCGGGCGTTACAGACAGCTATAAACGCTTCTTAGAGGGGCGATTTAGGGAGGTTTTTGGCCTCCGCGGCACGCCAATGCGGATTGAATTACGCACCAATCGTAACCCTTACGTGGATGATGACAAAAAGAAGAAGCGATAATATGATTCTGTTTTGAGTTTGAAAAAATCAAGACTCCCATTAGTGCTTAAAGGAGCGGTATGAATACCAATAAAAGTCAGATGTTGCAGGATCCTTTTCTGAATGTTCTGCGTAAAGAGCATGTACCAGTTTCCATTTATCTTGTGAATGGTATTAAATTACAAGGCAATATTGATTCGTTTGATCAGTATGTAATTTTGCTGCGCAATACAGTGACACAAATGGTTTACAAACATGCGGTTTCGACGATCGTACCTTCACGTGCTGTCACTTTTCGCCTAGACGAGGAAGAGACCTCTGCATAAAACCAGTATTGATGCTGTGCGAGCTGTGCTGGTAGGGGTTGATACCGGCCTAGCTGATTTTCCCGATAGCATGGCAGAACTTGCTCTATTGGTTGAAAGCGCAGGCACGTTGCCCGTGGCTAACGTTATTGGGCGGCGCGGTAAAACCGATCCTGCTTTATTTATTGGTTCTGGTAAAGCGAATGAGCTCAAGCGCATCCTAGAAGAGCAAGATGCCGAATTAGCCATTTTTAATCATCCCTTATCACCCAGTCAGCAGCGTAATTTAGAGCGTCATTTAGGTCGCCACGTGCTCGATCGAACGGGTTTGATTTTAGATATATTTGCTCAGCGAGCCCAAAGTCATGTGGGTAAAACGCAGGTAGAGCTTGCCCATGTGCGTTACCGCATGTCTCGCTTGGTCAGGGCCTGGAGTCACTTAGAGCGCCAAAAGGGCGGTATTGGTTTACGGGGCGGGCCAGGCGAAACCCAAATGGAGTTAGATCGGCGGATGTTGGCAACCCGCGCTAAACGACTTGAACTTGAATTGGCGAAGTTACAGCGGCAACAACGGACGCAGCGGCGCTCACGCAGTCGCAAAGAAGTTTTCTCAGTATCGCTAGTGGGTTATACCAATGCTGGTAAATCAACGTTATTTAATGCCTTAACAAAGGCTGGCGCCTATGCAGCTGATCAATTATTTGCCACCCTCGATACCACGTCACGCAAAGTGCACCTGCGTGAGACCGGTTCAATTGTGGTGTCGGATACGGTGGGTTTTATCCGGGATTTACCCCATCAATTAGTAGAGGCTTTTCAAGCCACCTTAGACGAAACAATTCATGCCGATTTGATTTTGCACGTCATTGATGCGGCCAGTTTAGTTTCCCGCGAGCAAAAAACTGAGGTTGAGCAGGTTTTACAAGAAATTGGGGCTGCCGATATTCCGCGCCTGGAAGTGATGAATAAGATTGATTTAATGCCGGATACCTTTAGTCATGGGCCTATTGTCAAGAGGGATAATAAGGGTCTGCCAAGCCAAATTTTCCTTTCCGCTCAGGCTGGCTTGGGCCTTGACTTACTTCGAAGCGCTTTAGGCGAATATGCCCAATTGGCTGATAGAATTAGGGCTCAAGATGACCGAGCCAAAAATCACACTAATGCCACTGATTTATTAGCTCCTTTAACTGATCGACCTGACTCTGCAGAATTTATTCCTCTCCCTTCCCGTAGCTATTCGCCACACAATGCGTAAATTGCTTGAGCTTTTTTCAGTAAAAGACCCAGGCTGGGGTAATAGCAGCAATGGTAATGAGGCCAAAGGCTCGGGTGATGGAGAAGCTCCACCCGCTGGCGAAACTAAACCAGCAGCAGGCGATGCTGCCCCCGGAAATGGGCCAGAAAAAGTCCCTGAAAATACGCCGGCAGCCAGACCGCCTGCGCGACCTAGCGATGGCCCACCTGATCTTGATGAACTCTGGCGTGATTTTAATAATCGCCTCAATAATTTCTTTGGCGGCAAAAAAGGACCTAAAAACCCCGCAAACAATTCAGGCAATCAGTCGCCGAATAATGCGCCATTCAATAAGCCCGCTAATAATGGCGGCGGTGGAAATACGCAAACCCCATTTAACTTTAATTTCAATAATCCCTTTTCTAGCAAAATGAGTTTTGGATTTATTGCGGCCGGTGCGGTTTTATTTTGGCTATTAAGTGGCTTCTTTATTATTCAAGAGGGTCAAGCTGGTGTGATTCTCACCTTTGGCAAGTACAGCTATACCGCTGGGCCCGGCATTAACTGGCGTATGCCTTGGCCAATTCAGGCGCAAGAAATTGTTAATTTATCGGGAGTACGCTCGGTTGAAGTAGGGCGTCCAGTTTTAATTAAGTCGACCAATTTAAAAGATGCGTCGATGCTAACTGAAGACGAAAACATTATTGATGTCAAATTTGCCGTGCAATATCGTTTAAAAAATCCGACAGATTATTTATTTAATAATCGAAATCCGGATATTGCAGTCACACAGGCTGCTGAGACGGCAATTCGGGAAATTGTGGGCCGTAGCAAAATGGATACCGTGCTCTATGAGGGGCGTGAAAAAATTGCCATTGACCTAGCAATATCCATCCAAAAAATCTTAGATAGTTATAAAACTGGTATTTATATTACTAGTGTGACGGTACAAAATGTACAGCCCCCTGAACAAGTTCAGGCCGCGTTTGACGATGCCGTAAAAGCTAGCCAAGATGCTGAGCGCTTGAAGAGTGAGGGCCAAGCCTATGCGAACGATATTATTCCGCGGGCTAAAGGTACGGGCGCACGTTTACTTCAAGAAGCTGAGGGTTATAAGGCGAGGGTGATTGCCACAGCCGATGGCGATGCCACACGCTTTAAACAAATTTTGACTGAATATGCAAAAGCACCTCAAGTTACGCGTGATCGGATGTATATCGACACGATGAAAGAAGTCTATAGCAATGTCACTAAAGTATTGGTCGATACTACCAAGAGTAATAGCCTCTTGTATTTACCTCTAGATAAAATTGCCGCGCAAGTAAGCGCTGAAAGTGCTCAGGCTGCTACTGCACCCAATAGTAGTATGGGGTCGGGCTCGGTAGGTAGTTCTACGGGGGTGCCTTCGTTGCCAGCTTCTGGCTCAGTTACGGTTTCGCCCGCACAACCCACTTCGGTTAGTCCCTCTGCTTCAGGTAGTACCGGTGGTAGTACAGCTCGTGATGGCTTACGTAGTCGCGATCGGGGAGATGCTCGCTAATGAATATGAATCGGGTGCTCGCCTCTTTAATTGGTCTCATTGCCGTAATTTATTTATTGGCTTCGAGTATTTTTATTGTTGACCAACGACAATTTGCCGTCGTGTTTTCCTTCGGCCAAATTGTCCGAGTGATTCAAGAGCCGGGCTTGCAATTAAAGTTCCCCGCACCATTTGAGAATGTCCGTTTTTTTGATCGGCGTATTTTAACTATCGATAATCCTGAAGCCGAGCGCTTTATTACTTCGGAAAAGAAAAACCTCTTGGTTGATTCTTATGTGAAGTGGCGCATTGTTGATCCCCGTAAGTTTTTTGTTAGCTTTAGGGGTGACGAAAGTTTAGCGGTCGATCGCCTGAATCAATTGGTGCGTTCAGCACTGAATGAAGAGTTTACGAAGCGTACGGTACGCGAACTCATTTCTGAGCAACGTGAACAAGTCATGCAGGGTATTCGCAAAAAAGTAGCCGATGATTCTGCCGATATTGGCGTTGAAATTGTTGACGTGCGTTTAAAGCGCGTTGATTTATTGGCTGAAATTAGCGATTCAGTGTATCGACGCATGGAGGCAGAACGCAAACGTGTTGCCAATGAACTACGTTCTACAGGCGCTGCGGAGTCGGATAAAATTCGTGCCGATGCTGAGCGCCAAAGGGACGTCATTTTGGCTGAGTCTTATCGGGATGCGCAAAAAATTAAGGGCGCTGGCGATGCAAAGGCGACCGCTTTGTATGCGGAAGCATTTGGGCGAGATTCTCAATTTGCCCAGTTTTATCGCAGTCTTGAAGCTTATCGCAGTTCCTTTAAAGATAAGAAAGACCTCATGGTGGTTGAGCCCAACGGCGAGTTCTTTAAGTTTTTACATAAAAAGAGCCAATAAGACAACCTGGCCTCTACGATCTCCAAGGCCGCAAACTCTGAGTTCGCTAAGATTCCCCTGTAATGCCCATCGTAAAGCGTAGTTGAGCCATAATTAGGTATGAATCGTTGGTTATTACCTGAAGATATTGCTGATATTTTGCCTGCTGAGGCAGCCAAAGTAGAGGCTTTGCGTCGCCTCTTGCTCGATTTATATCAATCCTATGGCTATGAGTTGGTGACCCCACCATTAATTGAATTTCTGGATTCTTTATTAACTGGCACGGGTTCTGACCTCAATTTACAGACTTTTAAATTAGTTGACCAATTGTCGGGTCGCACCCTTGGTTTACGGGCCGATATGACGCCTCAAGTAGCGCGGATTGACGCCCATTTATTAAATCGTCAGGGCGTAACGCGCCTTTGTTATGCGGGCTCGGTTGTTCATGCTCGCGCGAGCATTACCAGCTCCTCCCGAGAAGAGTTGCAGGTGGGCGCTGAAATTTATGGTTGCGCTAGTTTGAATGCCGATTTTGAAGCGATTTCATTGTTATTGCAAACGCTACGTTTGGCGGGATTAGAGCGTGTTTATCTCGATTTATCGCATGCTGGTGTATTGGCTGGCATATTAGAAGACGTTTCGCTTGCACCAGAGCAAATGGAATCCTTATATGACTTGTTGCAAACAAAGGATCGCCCCAGTTTGGCGACTTGGTCCCAAGCCCTTCCCACCGATTGCGCTAACGCATTGCTGGCATTAACGCATTTGAATGGACCGAGTAACGAGGTTTTAAAAAAGGCTCGCAAGGGTGAGTTTGCTTTACCAAATAATCTCAAGGTACAGGAATCTTTATTGCAATTAGAAGCGTTGCTGACCTCGATCACTGAGCTTGAGCCTGCTACTGAAATTAGCATTGATTTAGCCGATTTACGGGGCTATCAGTACCACACCGGGGTGATGTTCGCTGCTTATATTGCCGACTTGGCTCAGCCAATTGCGCGCGGGGGTCGTTATGATCAAGTTGGCGCAGCCTTTGGACGGGCGCGACCTGCTACAGGTTTCTCGCTCGATTTATTAACCTTGGCAAGTCTTTCTAAAGCGTCAGCCTTGCGACTGGCGATCCGCGCCCCTTGGGTGCATGACCCAGCCCTAGAGGTGCAAATCATGCAATTACGCCAAGCAGGAGAAGTCGTGATTCAGGTCAAAGAAGGGGAGACATTTTTAAGTACCCAATATCGCTGCGATCGAGAATTAGTCCAGCAGGGTAAAAACTGGGTAGTGACGCCATTAAGGTCGGTAAAATAGCCCGTCTTGATCAAATTTGGATTAACTATGTCTCAGCAGCAAAGTAAGCAAAACCCTGGCCAAACCAGCTCAGCTAAGCGCGGGCGAAATGTAGTGGTGATAGGTACTCAATGGGGTGATGAGGGTAAAGGCAAGGTAGTCGACTGGCTTACCGATCATGCTGCGGGAGTAGTCCGCTTTCAAGGTGGCCACAATGCTGGTCACACTTTAATCATCGGCAATAAAAAAACGATTTTGCGTTTAATTCCTTCGGGCATCATGCATCCGCAGGTCATTTGCTATATTGGCAATGGTGTCGTGTTGTCACCCGAAGCGCTCTTTAAAGAAATTGGTGAGCTTGAAGCTGCCGGATTAAATGTTTGTGATCGTCTGCGTATTTCTGAAGCTGCGACTTTAATTTTGCCGTATCACGTCGCAATTGATAATGCCCGTGAGAAAAAACGGGGGGCAGCCAAAATTGGTACTACCGGACGTGGCATTGGTCCCGCATATGAGGATAAAGTCGCTCGCCGCGCCTTGCGTGTACAAGATTTGTTTTATCCCGAAAAATTTGCTGCTCAATTGCGGGAAAATTTGGAATATCACAATTTTGTTTTAACAAATTATTACGGCGCCAGTCCAGTTGATTTTCAGACTACTTTGGATGAAGCTATGGCTTATGCTGTGCGGATTAAGCCGATGGTGACCGATGTATCTAGTGCTTTATATGCAGCAGAGCAAGCGGGACAAAATTTATTATTTGAAGGTGCTCAGGGCACACTACTCGATATTGATCATGGCACCTATCCTTATGTGACTTCGAGTAACTGTGTGGCAGGCAATGCTGCCGCAGGTTCTGGAGTAGGACCGGATTCCTTGCAATATATATTGGGTATCACTAAAGCTTATTGCACCCGAGTAGGCGCCGGACCATTTCCCAGTGAACTTTACGATTTCGATAACCCAGCAAAGCAAGACCCCGTTGGCATCCGCTTAGCTGAAGTCGGCAAAGAGTTTGGCTCGGTTACTGGAAGACCAAGAAGAACTGGATGGCTTGATGCAGCTGCTTTAAAGCGCTCGATTCAGATTAATGGCCTAACCGGTCTATGCATTACTAAATTAGACGTGCTCGATGGCCTTGAGCAGATTCGCTTATGTGTGGGTTATCGCTTGGAGGGCAAAGAGCTAGATGTATTACCCCGTGGCGCTGAAGCCGTCGCTTTATGTGAGCCCATTTATGAGGATTTTCCAGGCTGGCAAGATAGCACTGTAGGTATTCAAGAATGGGACCGCTTACCTATTCAAGCACAACACTTTTTACGCCGCATTGAAGTGGTAGCTGGTAAGCCCATTGCCATGGTTTCAACCGGGCCAGAACGGGATGAAACCATTTTGGTGCAACATCCTTTTGAAGCGACGAATTAAACGGTATTGTGTAATTTATAGGCTATTTTTATATTAGATTTATTTAAAGGTTTTTATCATGACTGTACGTATTAACTGTTCTGGCTTGCAGGTTGCCGATTCGCTTTACCATTTCATTGAAGACAAAGTATTGCCTGAACTGCATATAAATAGCGCTGACTTCTGGCAGGGCTTTGCAGCAATCGTAAAAGACTTAACCCCAATTAATGACGCATTGCTCGCGAAGCGTGATCGGATCCAGCTTGATTTAGATAAATGGCATCGCGCTAATCCAGGCCCAATTAAAGATATGCCCGCGTACCGTCAGTATCTGAAAGAAATTGGTTATATAGATGAGGTACCAGCCAATGTAGTGGCTTCTACTCAGAATGTTGATGATGAACTTGCACTCCAAGCCGGACCTCAGCTCGTTGTTCCTGTGCTCAATGCACGCTATGCTTTAAATGCAGCCAATGCCCGTTGGGGATCTTTGTACGATGCACTCTACGGTACAGATGTTTTGTCAGAAGAGGATGGCGCTACCAAAGGTGGAGCGTTTAACCCCATTCGTGGCGCTAAGGTGGTTGCCTATGCACGTCAGTTTTTGGATCAGGCTGCGCCTTTACTTAAAGCTTCCTATAGCGATGTGGTGGCATATACCGTTGTTGGCAATAAATTGGCGGTGAAATTAAAAGATGGCGGTACCACCGGCTTGGTTGATGAGAAACAGTTTGTTGGTTACCAAGGCGAAACTTCAGCGCCTTCATCGATTTTGCTACGCAATAATGGTATTCATATCGATATTGAAATTGATAAGACGAAAACCATCGGTAAGAATGATTTAGCCGGTGTAAATGATGTCGTACTTGAAGCTGCTCTCTCAACTATTCTTGATTTAGAGGATTCAGTTGCAGTTGTTGACGCGGATGACAAAGTACTTGCTTATGAAAACTGGTTAGGCATTCTCAAGGGAACCTTGGTTGAAGAGGTCAGTAAGGGTGGTAAAACGTTTACCCGCAGACTGAATCCAGATCGTCAATATAAGGCTGGTATTGGTGCAGTAAATGCAAAAGATGGTTTAGTGACGTTGCATGGCCGATCACTATTGTTCCTGCGTAACGTTGGTCACTTGATGACAAATCCTGCCATCATCACTAGTGAAGGGAAGGAAATTTACGAAGGGATCTTAGATGCAGTCGTGACAGTGATGATTGCTCTGTATGATATTAATCGCCCAGCAACGCAAACTATTGGCAATACCCGCAAAGGTTCTGTATATATTGTTAAGCCAAAAATGCACAGTCCGGAAGAAGTTGCATTTGCCAGTGAGCTCTTTGGCCGCGTTGAGAAATTACTTGGCTTGCCAGAGAATACCGTCAAATTAGGCATCATGGATGAAGAGCGGCGTATGAGTGTCAATATTAAAGCTGCCATTGCTGCCGCTGGTGCACGCGTTGCTTTTATTAACACTGGCTTCCTAGATCGTACTGGCGATGAAATTCATACCGGGATGTATGGCGGTGCTATGGTACGTAAAGGCAAGATGAAGGTTGGTAAATGGTTCAATGCGTATGAGCGTCGCAATGTATTGGCCGGCTTAGATTGTGGTCTACGGGGTCGCGCACAGATTGGCAAAGGCATGTGGCCTGCACCGGATCTCATGCGAGAAATGGTGGAGCAAAAAATCGCCCACCCTCAATCGGGCGCCAATACGGCTTGGGTACCATCACCTACAGCTGCGACTTTGCATGCCATGCACTATCACCAAGTCAACGTGGCGAAAATCCAAGAAGACATGGAGAAAAAAGATACCGCAGCCGAGTATGAATCTTTAATGGATGATTTATTAACTGTGCCAATTGCGCTCTATCCGGATTGGACTAAAGAAGAGATTCGCGAGGCGCTTAATAATAATTGCCAAGGTATTTTAGGTTATGTGGTTCGTTGGATTGATCAAGGTGTTGGCTGCTCTAAGGTGCCTGATATTTACAATGTCGGCTTGATGGAGGACCGCGCTACATTACGTATCTCGAGTCAACATATTGCCAATTGGCTGCTGCATAAAATTGTGACTGTAAATGATGTTAATGAAGCTTTGCAACGGATGGCTAGCATTGTTGACATGCAAAATGCAGGTGATCCCCTCTACAAACCAATGATGCCCAATTACAAAGACTCATTTGCTTTTCAGGCAGCAAGTGACTTGATCTTTAAAGGACTCGAGCAGCCTAATGGTTACACTGAGCCTCTGCTGCATGCGTGGCGTAGGAAAGTAAAAGGGGTTTAAATTGCTGGAGTGGGCATCCAGTCGCCTGGATGGAAAAAAGTTGTGTGCGGGGTACTAGGAAAGCAGGGAATAGTGGTGCCCAGAAGAGGACTCGAACCTCCACAACCTTTCGATCGCCAGCACCTGAAGCTGGTGCGTCTACCAATTTCGCCATCTGGGCAATGGGCTCTATTATAGAGGGTAACTAGTTATTTTTTGCCCTAATCTTGATTTGAAAGAAATGCATGTTGAAAGTAAGCAAGCGTAAGACTGAAGCTTCAGTGCAACGCGAGGCCGATCGGGTTGGCACAGTACAAGGTCATCGTGATGGTTTTGGCTTTGTAATACCTGATGATGGTGGCGAAGATATCTTTTTATCGGAGCGCGAAATGTCGCGTGTGATGCATGGCGACCGCGTTAACGTCAAAGTACTTGGGGTCGATCGTCGGGGCCGACCTGAGGGGCAAATTGTTGAAGTGCTGGTCCATGCTAACCGCCTCGTCATTGGGCGCTTACTGAATGAAAACGGTGTTTTAATTGTGGCGCCTGAAGATATGCGGATTGGTCATGATATTTTGATTCCGCCAAAAGGTCAGGGCGATGCCAAGTTAGGCCAAGTGGTCAGCGTAGAAATTATTGACTACCCCGATAGTTATCGGCAGGCAGTAGGTCGCGTGGTCGAGGTGTTGGGTGAAATTGATGATCCGGGTATGGAAATTGAAATTGCGGTACGTAAGTACGGGGTACCGCATGAATTTTCTGCTGCCGTTATCAAAGAAGCGGCTGCGTTGCCTGATGGCGTTTTACAAGCCGATTTAGAGGGTCGAGTTGATTTGCGTGACATACCCTTAGTGACGATTGATGGCGCTGATGCACGCGATTTTGATGACGCAGTGTACTGCGAGCCGACACTATTTGGAAAGTCGAAAGCCTGGCGCTTAATTGTGGCAATTGCTGATGTTTCGCATTATGTCAAACCGGACCGCGCCCTTGATGATGAAGCTTTATTACGCGCGACCTCGGTCTATTTTCCGCGGCGTGTGATTCCGATGTTGCCAGAGAAAATTTCGAATGGCCTGTGTTCATTAAACCCTGGGGTAGATCGTTTATGTATGGTGTGTGATGCCGTGATCGATTTACAGGGAATTGTTTTGGCTTATCAGTTTTATCCAGCGGTAATGCATTCAGCACAGCGTTTTACGTACGATACGGTGTGGGAAATTTTAAGTAATTCAAAGGGGCCTGAAGCAGCTCGATTTGCTGCTTTTCGTACTGAATTAAGTAATTTATATCAACTGTATAAGATTCTTGATGCAGCGCGTGAACGTCGTGGGGCGATTAATTTTGAAACGACCGAAACACAAATTATTAGTAATGAGTTAGGAAAAATTTTACGGATTGAGCCACGCATTCGTAATGAAGCCCATAAAGTCATTGAAGAATGTATGTTGGTTGCTAATGTCTGTGCTGCCGATTTATTAGCGCAGAATAATCATCATAGTTTGTACCGCGTGCATGAAGAGCCATCTGCAGAAAAACTAGCTACCCTAAGGCAAGCTTTGCGTACCTCAGCCCTCAGCTTAACGGGAGGGGATAAACCACAGCCCAAAGACTTTGCCCGCTTAATTAAGGAAATTAAACCGCGGCCTGACTCAATGATGCTGCAATCGTCAGTTTTGCGTTCTATGCAACAAGCAGTTTATCAACCCGATAATGCCGGGCATTTTGGTTTGTCTTATCCTGCTTACGCCCACTTTACCAGTCCGATTCGGCGCTATCCCGATTTATTAACGCATCGGGCGATCAAAGCCATTTTGCAGAAAAAAACCTATCACCCAACTCTGCCGGAACGGGTGCCGCTGAATCTCACTTTACCTCGCAAAGGTACTGCACGGGCGAATGCCGTGGCTGCTAAAAAATCCCATGGTGAGGCAGTGCAATCGCGCTTAGAGGCTAAAGGGATTAAGGGGCCTAAAGGTGCGCAAGGTAATAAGGGCGCTAAGGGGCAGCACTTTAGTTTGCCAGTTTGGGGGCAGTTAGGGGTTCATTGCTCTGCCAATGAGCGCCGTGCTGACGAAGCTTCGCGCGACGTTGAGGCTTGGTTGAAGTGCTATTACATGCGTGATCATTTAGGACAAGAATATGCCGGCACGATTACTGGTGTGGCCAATTTTGGTTTATTTATACAACTTGAAAACCTCTTCGTTGAGGGCATGGTTCATGTGACCGAATTGGGTGGCGATTATTTTCAATACGATGAGGCTCGCCAAGAATTACGAGGTGAGCGCACTGGTATTCGCCATCGCCTTGGTGATCGACTACACGTATTAGTTAGCCGGGTTGACTTAGACGCGCGCAAAATTGAGTTTAGTTTAGTGAAATCGATTGGTGCTGAGGGCGGTGGGTCACGCACACGCAATGTTATTTTGGGTGCAGATTCTGGCCGTCCTCATAAAAAAGCAGCCTCCAAGAAAACGCGTCCAGATAGCAAGGCACCAGTAAAAGGAGTGCAGAGTAACGCAACTAGCGGAGCTACTACCGGTAGTAACGGCCAACCTTCTGCGAAGAAGAGTGGGAAGCACAAAGGAAAGGCCCGTAGCGCGCATAAACAGGCTGGTAATAAGCCACCTGTGCGCAAAGGTAAGCGTAAGTGAAAAATATCATTTTGGGTTTTCATGCAATTCAAGCGCGCTTACGTTTAGATGCACAAAGCTTACGTGCAGTCTATTACGATCCTGCGCGGCGTGATCGCCGTATGGGTGATTTTTTAAAACAAGCAACGCCATTATTAGGTGATCGCTTGCATTCTGCCAATTCCGAGCGCTTACATAGTTTGGCAGGGCATGATCGGCACCAAGGCTTAGTGGCGCTAGCAGACAAAATGACAGTGGCGAGAACATTACCTGAATTAGTCGATGGTATCGAGGGACCAGCTTTGCTATTGGTTTTGGATGGCGTTACCGATCCCCATAATTTAGGCGCCTGTTTGCGAGTGGCCGATGGCGCAGGGGTACATGGGGTTGTTGTACCCAAAGACCGCTCAGCGCACGTAAACGCGACGGTTACTAAAGTTGCCAGCGGTGCAGCTGAGGTAGTACCTATAATTCCAGTAACAAATTTAGCGCGCAGTATGAAAGAGCTTAAGGAAATGGGTATTACCTTAATTGGTACCGATGAAGAGGCCGAGTTATCAATTTATGATCTTGATTTAACCGGCCCAATTGGCATCGTGATGGGCGCTGAAGGTGATGGTATGCGGCGACTGACCCGCGAAAACTGTGACCAGTTGGTCCGTATTCCGATGCAGGGTGTAGTCGAAAGCTTAAATGTTTCTGTTGCCAGCGGGGTCTGTTTATTTGAGGCGGTAAGACAACGCTTGGCCGCTATTTAAGTAATTGCTCTAATTTTTCAATATCGGTACAGAAGCTACGAATTCCTTCGGCGAGCTTTTCAGTCGCCATAGCATCATTATTCAGTTGTAAACGAAATGCGGCTTCTGCTGTATTGAGTTCACGGGACAGCAAATCCTTGCCATCGTCAGCATTTAACTGGCGAACGACGGCGATTGAACTATCTTGTAAATTGCTAAGTAATTCTGGACTAATGGTTAAAAGATCACACCCAGCTAACTCAATGATTTGCCCAATATTACGAAAGCTTGCGCCCATCACCTCAGTGTTGATGCCAAATTGTTTGTAATAGCGGTAAATGCGTTTTACAGAGTTGACCCCAGGATCGCTGGCGCCGCCATGCGTGGCATCATCCCAATTGGACCCTAAACGGGCTTTGTGCCAATCCGTAATGCGCCCGACAAAGGGAGAAATGAGTGTTGCCTTTGCTTGGCCACAAGCCGCTGCCTGAATTAAAGAAAACAATAAGGTCATATTGCAGTGAATGCCTTCAGCTTCTAATTCTTTAGCTGCTTGAATGCCTTCCCAAGTAGCCGCTAATTTGATTAATACGCGCTCTTGATCGATACCTTGTTTTGCATAAAGTGTAATCAGATCACGCGCTTTGGCAATTGTTGCGCTGGTATCAAATGAAAGCCGTGCATCAACTTCGGTAGAGACCCGGCCGGGCACTATTTGTAAAATTTCTAAGCCAAAGGCGACTAACACATGATCCATCAGTTCAGTGGCGCTAGCACGAGGATGCGCTTGTTTTACGCCTTGAACTAAATCGGCATAAGCAGTTTGTTGGACTGCTTTAAGTATTAAAGAGGGGTTGGTAGTCGCATCTTGTGGCTGAAATTGTCGCATCCGCGCAAAATCGCCGGTATCTGCTACTACGGTGGTGTACTGCTTCAGTTGATCAAGGGTATTCATCGGTATTTATCTTCTTTTGTCATATCATAATGAATTCAGATGGGGAGCAGACGTGAATCCAGAGGAATTAAAACGGTTGGTGGCGCAAGCCGCTTGTGACGAGGTCTTGAAACTACCTCCTGGCCAATGCTTGGGTATTGGCACAGGCTCGACCGCCAACTGGTTTATTGATCTGTTAGCGCCCCATCAGGGCCACTTTGCTGGGGTTGTTTCTAGTTCAATGGCTAGCACGCAACGTCTCATCCAACGGGGTTTTTATGTCCTCGATACGAATCAAGTGACCGATTTACCGGTTTATGTCGATGGCGCTGATGAAATTAACCCCGCAGGCCACATGATTAAAGGCGGCGGAGGTGCGTTAACCCGTGAAAAAATTATTGCCGCTATGGCCAAGCGTTTTATTTGTATCTGTGATGCTTCCAAACAAGTGGCCGTGTTGGGGCAGTTTCCCTTACCGCTTGAAATTATCCCTTTGGCACAGCCTTATGTGATTCGGATGATCGCTACTTTAGGGGGTGAAGGGCATTTGCGCATGGCTGGTACGACCGGCCAACCTTTTATTACTGATAACGGCGGCTGGATTTTGGATGTGCGCGGACTGTCGATTACGCAACCCTTACAACTAGAGGCAAAGCTCAATCAAATCCCTGGCGTCGTGAGCGTTGGGCTCTTTGCCCAACGGAAGGCCGATTTACTTTTGGTCAGTAATGCTACTGGGGTGGAGGCGGTGGTACATACCCAGTAGCCATATCAGCACCATCTTCAAAGAAATGTTTTTCAGCTTGCTTTAAGAGGTATTGGCGTGCACGTGCATCAACCATATTGAGGCGATTTTCATTTATCAGCATGGTTTGATGTTTAAGCCAACCAGCCCAGGCTTCTTTTGACACTTGTTGCCAAATGCGCTTGCCTAATTCGCCGGGTAAGGGGGCAAAATCAAGACCTTCAGCTTCTTTATTCAGTTTGATGCATTGAACCATGCGTACCATGAGAAAAACCTTTCTTTTAATGCCAATAACGAATCAAGTTTGATTTTAGACGTTCTTCATTAAAACCATCGACTTACGATCCCAGTTATATATTTCTTTACGCTCGGCAGGGAGGTCGTCGACGGTAGCGCGAACAAAGCCGCGCTTTAAGAACCAGTGTTCGGTGCGGGTGGTGAGGACAAAAAGTTTAGTAATACCCTCGGCTTTAGCTCTCAGTTCAATATGCTTCAGGAGGCGCTCGCCATCGCCTGAGCCCTGTACTTCGCTATCGACTGCTAAACAAGCGAGCTCGCCAACCTGATTCGGAAAAGGGAAGAGCGCCGCGCAGCCAAATAGCACGCGATCATGCTCAATCACGGAAAATCGGGCAATATCGCGTTCAATCACATCTTGACCGCGGGGTGCCAAAATACCTTCTTCTTCAAGCGGCATGGTGAGCTGCAAAATACCGCTCACATCATCTTGGTTTGCTTCACGCAAATTTTCAATATTCGATGAGGCCAGCATCATGCCAATACCATCGTGGGTAAACAATTCTTCCAAGAGCGCGCCATCCCGATTCGCAGGTAAAAAATGCACGCGGTTGACGCCTGCCCTTACTGCTTGCGCGGCAAGGTTCAGCAGGCTGCGAAACCCTGGAAGTAATGCTGTCTGACTACTGATATGGATATTTAATTGCTCCAGCGATAACTCAGTGATCGGGTCATTATGCTTATCGAGTAAGGCTGGATAGGGGGTTAAGAATAAAATTTTGTCGGCTTTGAGGGCCGCAGCAGTTGCGGCGGCGACATCTTCATACGATAAATTAAAGGCTTGGCCTGTTGGAGAAAATCCAAGCGGTGAGAGCAAAACTATTTTATTACTATCAAGTGAGAGATTGATGGATTCAGCATCAACTTTACGGACTAAGCCCGTATGAATAAAGTCGGTACCATCCACTACGCCAAAAGGCATAGCAGTAATAAAGTTTCCAGAAATTACCGAAATGCGTGAGCCAGCCATGGGCGTATTTGGCAAGCCACGACTAAAAGCTGCCTCGATATCGAGTCGTAATTCCCCGGCTGCTTCTTTAACGCACTCTAAGGCGGCAGCATCAGTAATGCGGTAGGCACTCATATTGGATTTGCCGTACTTACTTTTAATTTTGCGCAGCTTAAGTTGCTCTTCAATTTGTGGGCGAATGCCGTGGACCAAGACAATCCGCATGCCCATCGCATGCAACATGGCAATATCTTCGATGAGACTCTCCAGGCCAACCTCTTGAGCTAATTCGCCTGCAAAGGCAATGACAAAGGTTTTGCCTCGAAAACTATGGATGTAAGGTGCAACATCACGGAGCCACGCAACGAAAGGAAAGTCGGTAGTCGCAGCCGTTCCAGCCAGATTCAACGGCAAAGTTTGCTTAGCTGGGGAGGACAAGTTACCCCGCTTTTGATCGAGCTTCGGTGGATTCGCGTTCATAGTGAGAAAATTATAGGGTGCAGAAGCCCATAAACCAAACAAAATTGAAAACCGAGCCTCTACCTGTGCCCACTTCCAACACTCTTAAGGGGGCCAAGGTATGCCCTCTGCTGATTGAGTTTCCAGAGGAATTGCCAGTTTCAGGCCAACGTGAGCGGATTATGGCGGCTTTACAAGAAAATCAATTGGTGATTATTTGTGGTGAGACGGGTTCAGGTAAAACGACTCAATTACCAAAAATTTGTCTTGCGCTTGGTCGGGGACGGGTTAATGGAGGGCGCTTAATCGGCCATACACAGCCCCGGCGGATTGCTGCCACGGCTACGGCCAAACGTATCGCCCATGAATTGCATTCACCTTTGGGTCAGGATGTGGGTTATCAAGTTCGCTTTGCTGATAAGACTAGCGCAACTGCCTCAATTAAGTTGATGACTGATGGCATCCTCTTAGCCGAGACACAACGGGATCCGCTCTTACAGGCTTATGACACCATCATTATTGATGAGGCGCATGAGCGAAGTTTAAATATTGATTTTTTATTAGGCTATCTGCAACAACTCTTGCCTAAGCGTAAAGATTTGAAAGTCATCATTACCTCAGCAACCATTGATGCGAATCGTTTTGCGCAACATTTCGCGGTAAATCAAATTCCTGCCCCCGTAATTGAAGTGAGCGGCCGTTTATTTCCCGTGGAACAACGTTACTTACCATTAGAAGGTGCTGGTAAAAAAGAAGCCAAGGACTTGAGTGAGGGTGTAGCGGAGGCAATTAATGATTTATGGCGTGAGGGCGCTTTAGGTGCTGGTGATGTACTCGTATTTTTACCGGGCGAGCGTGAAATTCGTGACTGTGCTGAAGTTTTGCGCAAAGATCCTCTGTTACAACAGCGTTTTCATCCTGAGGTCATGAGTTTATTTGCTCGCCAATCGGTAGCAGAGCAAGAGCGGGTATTTCAAACAGGCCATGGGCGACGGATTATCTTAACTACCAATGTCGCTGAAACATCCCTAACGGTACCTAATATTCGTTATGTGATTGATAGTGGCTTAGCGCGTGTGAAGCGTTACTCATATCGCAATAAAGTGGAGCAATTACAAATTGAGCCGATTTCTCAGGCTGCTGCTAACCAACGAGCCGGTCGTTGTGGTCGGGTTGCAGATGGTATTTGCGTACGTCTTTATAGTGAAGAAGATTTTTTGGGACGGCAAAAATTCACTGATCCGGAAATTTTGCGCAGCTCTCTAGCGGCAGTTTTATTGCGTATGAGCGCTTTACATTTACCGCGCATAGCCGATTTTCCTTTTTTAGATCGCCCCATGGGTCGAGCAGTAGCTGATGGTATTCAATTACTAGATGAGTTAGGCGCAATTGAGGCTAGCGTGACTACGGGCACTGAAGCCAGCACTGAAACAGGTGATCTGCGACTTACTGCCCTGGGACGTGAACTAGCTGAATTGCCTTTAGATCCGAAAGTCGGTCGCATGTTATTGGCAGCTCGTGATCATCAGTCTTTAAAAGAAGTGACTGTTATTGTTTCTGCGTTAGCTACCCAAGATCCCCGCGACCGACCTCTGGAACAAGCAGCCGCCGCTGATGCAGCTCACCAACGATTTGCCGATCCCCAGTCAGAATTTTTGAATTATTTAAAAATTTGGAATTGGTATCAAGATGCGTTGCATCATAAACATTCCAATCGTCAATTAGAAAATTTATGCCGTAGTCAATTCTTATCACCCCGCCGTTTACGAGAATGGCGTGATGTATATGGTCAGTTGCACACGCTGTTGGGTGAAAAGGGCTGGCGAGAAAATACAATGCCAGCGACTTATGAGCAAATTCATTTAGCCTTGTTAACCGGATTATTGGGGCATGTAGCTAAAAAAGAAGAGAGTGATAAGACCACCGCGCCAAATACCAAAGTAGGCTCCTATTTGGGTGCACGCGGAATTCGACTTTTTATTTGGCCCGGCTCAAGCCTCGGAAAAAAAGCCGGCGCATGGATTTTGGCTGGCGAATTACAAGAAACTACACGGATGTACGCCCGTACGATTGCCAAAATTGAACCTCTCTGGGTTGAGCAGGTGGGCGCGCATCGCCTCGTCAAGTCTCTGAGTGATCCCTTTTGGGATAGTCGGCAAGGAGAAGTCATGGCACATGAGCGCGGCACGCTATATGGGCTGTCGATTTATCACGGGCGCAAAGTGAGGTTTGCGCCCCATGATCAAATTGAGGCCCGCCAATTATTTATTCAAAAAGCCTTGGTTGAGGGGGAGATGTTTGGGCGCGTAGATACCCCAGCGTTAGCCAAAGAAACAGAAATTGAGGCGAAAAAGCGCTACCCGAATACCTATGCATTTTTTTGGCATAACCGCCGTTTAGTACGAGAAATTGAGGCGCTTGAGCATCGTTCACGGCGCCCTGATGTGCTAGTTGACGACGAACTCTTATTTGCATTTTATGCAGAGCGCATTCCAATGGAGATTTATAGTCGACCTGGTTTACAGGCTTGGCTACAAAAAACGGCAACTGCTGAGGCAAGTTTACGCCTAGATAAAGCTGACTTGATGCGTCATGAAGCAGCAGGAATAACAGTGGAACGCTATCCTAAAACATTAGTCATGAGCGGCACTGAATTTGCTTTGTCTTATCACTTTGAGCCTACTAGTCCAAAAGATGGTGTGACTTTAATTTTGCCCTTAACCTTATTGAATCAGGTAGATAGCCGCCGCTGTGAATGGCTGGTGCCAGGCATGTGTGAAGAGAAAACCCAGCTCCTATTAAGGTCGCTACCTCAAAAGTTACGACGGCATTGTGTGCCAATTGTCGAATACGCTAAAGATTTTCTTGAGCGGCGGATGGCGGCCGATGAATTTGGTAAGGGTGATTATCTCGACAGCTTGATTCAGGATTTACGTCAAGTGAAGGCATTAGATGTGAAACGGGGTGACTTTCGACTTGAAGCCATACCTCCACATCTGCTGATGAATTTTCGCTTGCTTGACGAGCATGGTCGGCAATTGGAATTAGAGCGCAATTTGCCGCGCTTGAAGGCAGAATTTGGTGATAGCGCACGACTTGCTTTTCAGGCGGTTGCGCTTGCACCATCAGCGCAGACCCGATCAACCGTCGCCTCTGGTAGCTATACCCAATGGGATTTTGGTGAGCTAGAGGAAACCTTAGAAATTCAAAAGGCGGGCAAAACCCTGTTTGGTTATCCGGCCCTGGTCGATTGTGGTGCTGCCTGTGAATTAGCCGTATTTGACGATCTAGTTGAAGCACGAAAATGTCATTGGCTTGGTTTGCGGCGTTTATTTGCCTTAAGTCAGCGCGATACCTTGAAAGCGTTACAAAAACAATTACCCCATGCGCGAGAAATTGGTTTGTTATTTATGCAAATTGGCACTGTTGATAGCATCATGGAGCAGATCCTGAATTTAGCGCTTGAAAGAGCATTCATGACAGAGCCACTACCCCGTAATCGTGAGCAATTTCAAGCACGTTTACAAGCTGGCAAACCACGCCTAGCTTTAATTGCGCAAGAAATTGCTCGCCATCTGTTAATTGCTTTAGAGGCCCATGCTGATGTGCAGAAAAAATTAGCTCAAGCAAAAGCCTTATCAAGCACTGCTCACGCTGATATTAGCCAGCAAATTCAGGGTTTAATTTTTCCGCACTGTATTGCTGAAACTCCCTATGCGCAGCTAGTGCATTTGCCACGCTATTTAAAAGCCATTGTTTTACGCATTGATAAATTGCGCGCGAACCCAGGCCGCGATGCCCAAGCTCAGCGTGAGTGGGAATCCTTAGCGCGGCCTTGGCAAAAATTACTTCAAGGACAGAAGGGTGGTGCAGCTTATGTATTGGATGAAGATGCCCGATTACAGGATTTCCGTTGGCAATTAGAAGAGCTGAGGGTGGCCTTATTCGCCCAGGAATTAAAAACCCCTATGCCGATCTCAGCTAAACGCCTAGAAAAGGTATTACAAAGCCTTTATAAGTAAGTTTTGATTAGTATCAAAGCATGTCGTGCAGAGGACATTTACAATAGCCAAATGAAATTACTCCCCAGTATTAGCGTTTTTTTTGTTTTCAATTTACTTTTTCCTTACTCTGGCTTTGCGCAAACTGCAGCTACGTCTATCCCAAGTCAAGGTGAGCCAAAAGTTGCCGTCGTTTTAAATTCGGGTGATGCCAGTGTTAGCTTAGTAGACATGAAATTACGCGAAGTCATTAAAACTATTCCGATCGGAAAAGAGCCGCATCATTTAATGATGGCGCCCGATCAAAAAACCCTGTTAGTAGCCAACGCGGTAGGCAATGACATTGCGGTTTTAAATGCGATAACAGGTGAGGTAAAAGGACGCATTCCAAAAATAATTGATCCCTATCAAATAGCTTACTCACCAAATTCAAAATGGTTTGTAGTGAATGGTAATCGCTTAAATCGGGTGGATATCTATTCTGCACAAGGCAGTGACTTTACTTTGGCTAAGTCGATTACCTTAGCTAAAACCCCCAGTCATATTGCCTTTACTGCTGATAGCAAAATTGCCTTTATTACTTTACAAGACTCGGCAGAATTGGTCGCAATTGATTTAGCAAGTCAAACAGTTTTATGGCGAATGCCTACTGGCCCAACACCTGCTGGTTTATGGATGACCCCAGGTGATCAGTATTTATTAGTAGGCATTACTGGGGCAGATTATGTGGAAGTAATTGATTGGCGCACTCGCCAAGCAATTAAGCGCATACCAACCGGCAAGGGCGCGCATAACTTTAGGCCTCAGGGTGATCGCAAACATGTCTTTGTGACCAATCGGGTTGCCTCCACGATTAGCTTAATCGACATGCAGACCTTAAGTAAAGTTGGCGAAATTACTGGGCTGCCTGCTGGTCCAGACGATATGGAAATTACTCCCGATGGAAAAAATTTATGGGTTACTTTTCGCTTTGCAAAAAAAGTTGGCATCATTGATATTCCAAGTATGAAATTAGCCGCGGTTATTCCGGTGGGTAAATCGCCACACGGTGTTTTCTTTTATCCGCGAGCTTCTTGGGAGTAGCATTTGCGTAGGCTTATTATCTGGCTAACGACTTTATTTTGCCTTTGTGGTTTAGTGCAGGCGCAAACTACACCCAGGCCAATTTGTAATAAAACCGTCTACCTTACCTTTGACACTGGCAATATGGCAATGGCTGAAACCATTGCTGCTATCCTGAACAGACAGCAAGTGCGGGCAACTTTTTTTCTAGCCAACGAAAAAACTAGCCGCGGCGACTATGCTTTAGACGAGAGCTGGCGTTCTTATTGGCAAAAATTAGCGCAAGCGGGCCATCATTTTGGTAGTCACACTTTTGATCATCTTTATTTTCAAGGCGATGGCAAAGCTGGGCTTGTCCGTCTGAAGCCACAGTTTGGTGCTGAAGCTGGCATAGGCAAATGGTATGACGCCCCAACATTTTGCACTGAGTTAAAGCGGGTAAATAGCCGCTTTCATGCCTTAACTGGTCAGCAATTAGAGCCCATATGGCGTGCTCCTGGCGGCAGAACTTCACCCCGTTTGATTGCCTTTGGTGAAGAATGCGGTTTTCAGCATATCGCCTGGGCAAGGGCTGGGTTTTTGGGCGATGAGCTTGATTCTGGGCGTTTCCCTAATGCTTTACTGCTAGCAGAAGCTAGTAAGAATATTCAAGATGGGGATATTGCCATGGCCCATTTAGGTATTTGGTCACGTAAAGAGGCCTGGGCTCCTGCAGTTTTAGAGCCCTTGATTGATAATTTAAAGCAGCGGGGGTTTTGTTTTGCTACCTTGCCTGTAGTTGTTGAAAAACCAGTTACCACCAAATAATAGGCTGAATGACAAGCATGTTCGATTTTTTAACCCAGCAATATAGCCAAGTACAAGAGGCTTTGTTTCATTATGTGCTTGAGCCATTGCTGTATCAGTTTGGTCTAATGCATTGGGCGGAGGATGCATTTGATGGTAGCGAGTGGCTCATGTTAGGCCTATTGCAAATTTTTCTGATCGCGTTTGGTTTGCGTCTGTGGGAGAAATTGAATCCTGCTGAATTGCAAGTGCGCCGTGCAAAGAGTATGGCGGCGGATGTGTTTTATACTTTTTTTCATCGCTTAGGCTTATTTCACGCGCTTATTTTTATTGTTTTTGCCGATTTCTTTTTTCAATTTGAAGGGCAACTACATGATTGGCGATTCGAGCGCTTGAATGTCGAAAATTGGTGGCCAGGCATCACTTCAATTCCTTGGGTTAGCTTTCTCATTTATTTAATCATCTTAGATTTTATTGACTATTGCTATCACCGCGCTGCACATCGCTTTCAGTGGTGGTGGCAGTTACATGCCTTACATCATAGCCAAACTACCATGACAGCCTGGTCCGATAATCGCAACCATTTTTTAGATGATGTAATGCGGGCGCTGGTCTTTGCGTTTTGCGCTTTAATCATTGGTGTCAGTCCCGGCCAATTTATTTTATTAGTGGTTATCAGTCAATTTGTGCAAAGCTGGCAGCATGCTAATGTAAAAGTGCATCTAGGTTGGGCCAAATATGTATTGGTATCGCCTATTTTTCATCGGCGCCATCATGCTATTCGTCTGGGCTATGAAGCTAGCAATCAACCTGGAGTATTAGGGGGATGTAATTTTGGTGTTTTATTCCCTTGGTGGGATATGATTTTTAAAACAGCAAATTTTGATCGGCAAATTCACCCAACTGGTGTCGAACATTTGCGCTTATCAAACAGCATACTGCAGCATCAATGGCAGAGCTTAAAGGCGGCTTGGCAGACTTTTTTTAAGCGCACTCATTCGCTTTAAAGCCTCCATACAAATTGATAGGGGATAGAGATGGTTGGTTTTAGTGGCGTCATTCGTGCTTTAGGTTTGGCCCTAGTGGGGTCGATGCATCCACGAATGTTATGGCTAAGCTTTAGACCATTTTTAATCGTGGCAGTTTTTTGGGGAGTATTGCTGTGGTTAGTTTGGTCGCCGGCGCTAGATTATTTACGGATTTTTTTAAGCGCTTCGATTTTTACTAGCTGGATCGAGCACGCTTTAGCATGGCTTGGAATTGAAGGTTCTCAAACTTGGTTGGCGCCATTATTTTTTGTCATTCTTTTAATGCCAATTTCCGCAATTAGCCTGTTACTGGTGATTGCTTTTACAACCGTTCCAGCCATTGTGAATAGCGTGGCCGAACAAGCAGCTTACGTCAAATTAGCAGTGCCTGTTAATGCTCATTTATTTGGCAGTTTTTTTGGTGGCTTAGCCTATACGCTTTGGTCCAGTTTAATTTGTTTAGTTTTGGTTTTTCTAACTCTACCCATTTGGTGGATACCGCCGTTGTTTGCGATTTTGCCGCCCTTACTATGGGGATGGTTAACGATGCGCTTAATGACGTACGATGTTTTAGCGAAGCATGCCACTGTTGCTGAACGTAATGCCTTGTTAGAAAAATATCGCTGGTCTCTATTAACCATGGGTATTTTGGCGGGCTTGCTGGGCGTTGTGCCTAGTTTCTTTTGGGCTACCTCGGTACTAGCCTTGGTCTTATTCCCATTTGTGTCGTTTGTGGCACTGTGGGTCTACTCGATCATTTTTGTTTTTGCCGCGCTGTGGTTTACCCATTTTTTATTGCACGCCTTAATCGAACTGCGGAGTGCCACTGACGTTGAAGTGATTGATCATGACCCAACGCGTGGATAATTGCGCTTATGTCAGCAAATAATCCAACCCATTCTGTTCAGGATCACAGCCCAGAGCGACTGAAGGCTCTCGTAGCTCAGCCGGAAGCGACTCGACGTTTTGGTTTGCTCGTCATAGGCGATGAAATTTTGTCAGGTCGCAGAAGTGATAAACACCTTGCCAAGCTGATTGAGTTACTTGGTGAGCGGGGCTTAAGCCTATCCTGGGCGCGTTATGTTGCCGATGATCCTAAGCAAATTATTCAAACCTTAAAAGATACTTTCGCAAGTGGCGATGTGGTTTTTAGTACCGGTGGTATCGGCGCGACCCCAGACGACCATACGCGCGCTTGTGCAGCCAAAGCCTTGGGGCTCGGTCTAGCCCTGCATCCGGAGGCCAAAGTGTTAATTGCTGCCCGGATTCAGGCAACTGCCGAAGGCGATCCAGTCAAGGCTGACTTGAATACGCCTGAAAATCAACACCGTTTCAAGATGGGTGAATTTCCGCTCGGCTGTGAAATCATCCCTAATCCGTATAACCAAATTCCCGGTTTTCGGCTTCATGAACATCATTTCTTGCCTGGGTTTCCGGTAATGGCAGCGCCGATGATGGCCTGGTGCTTAGATCAACACTACGCGCATTTATTTCATCGCAGTCATTGGGCTGAGAAAAGTTTTATTGTGCCGAGCGGCATTGAGTCAGCACTGACTCCGTTAATGGAGCAAATTGAGCAAGACTTCGCAGGCGTTAAGGTATTCAGTTTGCCCTCGGTTGGAGATCCGCTACGCAGCGGTATTTTTGCTAAACGCCATATTGAATTAGGCGTAAAGGGCGACCAAGGTGCCTTAGACCCGGCGTGGCTTGCTTTGCGCCAAGGAACCAGTGCCTTGGGTTATGAAATTTACGATTTTCCGGTCCCATCAACCTAATTTAAGCTTGTGGGCATTAAATTCAGAGCTGTTCAATTTATGCACTAAATTAGTGCAAGATTGGGAATTTTAGCCAATTAGCGGTTCTTTTTGGCACTCTAATAGTGCAATAATAGTACGTTCAACACCATGGTTTCAGTAAATTAACCTTATCGGTATTGACTTTTAATTTCTGAACACAGGAAGAGTGGTTGAGTTACAGCCTGGAGTTTGTTTGATCCAGTATTTTTTATTAGAGGAGATTTGCATGACGAAGACCGTCGCAGATGTGATGAAGTTAGTAAAAGAGAAAGAGTGTACTTTTGTCGATTTTCGTTTTGTCGATACCAAAGGCAAAGAACAGCATACGACTGTGCCAATTTCAGCTTTTAATGAAGATAAGTTTGAGAGTGGTCATGCATTTGACGGCTCTTCAATAGCCGGTTGGAAGGGCATAGAAGCATCTGATATGTTGCTGATGCCTGATCCAACTGCTTGCTACATTGACCCCTTTTATGAAGAGTCAACCCTAGTGATTACGTGCGACGTAATCGAGCCATCAGATGGCAAGGGATATGACCGCGACCCAAGGTCAATTGCGAAGCGTGCTGAAGATTATTTAAAGAGTACCGGCCTTGGCGACACTGCTTACTTTGGACCCGAACCCGAATTTTTTGTTTTTGATGGCATTCGTTGGGGTTCTGATATGCAGGGCTGCTTTGTCAAAATTGAATCGGAAGAGGCTCCATGGTCTTCTGGTGCAAAGTTTGAGGGTGGCAATACAGGTCACCGTCCTGGTAAAAAAGGCGGTTATTTCCCAGTATCTCCAGTGGATACCTTTCAAGACATGCGCTCGGAAATGTGTTTAATTTTAGAAAACTACATGGGCATTCCCGTTGAAGTACATCACCATGAAGTTGCTGGGCAAGGTCAATGCGAATTAGGTACGAAGTTCAGCACCTTAACGCAACGTGCAGACTGGACTATTTGGCAAAAGTACGTAGTCCAAAACGTGGCCCATTCTTATGGCAAAACGGCTACTTTTATGCCTAAGCCAGTCGTTGGCGATAACGGCTCAGGTATGCACGTGCATCAATCAGTCTGGAAAAATGGTGAAAACCTATTTGCTGGCAACGGTTATGCCGGGCTTTCAGAATTTGCTTTGTACTACATTGGCGGCATTATTAAACATGCGCGTGCGTTAAATGCAATTACCAATCCCGGCACTAATTCCTATAAGCGTTTGGTACCTGGTTTTGAGGCCCCAGTGAAGTTGGCATACTCGGCACGTAATCGTTCTGCATCGATTCGTATTCCGCACGTAGCTAACCCTAAAGGGCGACGCATTGAGACGCGCTTTCCCGATCCATTGGCCAACCCCTATTTGGCTTTTTCAGCTTTGCTGATGGCGGGTTTGGATGGCGTGCAAAACAAAATTCATCCAGGTGAAGCCGCAGATAAAAATTTATATGATTTGCCACCGGAAGAAGATGCAAAGATTCCAACTGTGTGCCATAGCCTTGATCAGGCCTTGGAATGTTTGGATCAAGATCGGGAATTTTTAACCCGCGGTGGGGTATTTACAAATTCGATGCTCGATGCTTACATTAGCTTGAAGATGGAGGAAGTCACCAAGTTTAGGATGACTACCCATCCGATTGAATTTGAAATGTATTACTCGCTGTAATTTGTTTTTAAGAAGGAAAGATTAAAGGAAACAGCTTGAGCGCAAGTTTATTGCGCAATCCTTTCAAAGGGGCAGCTGCGGCTGCCCCTTTTGTTCCAGGATTGCTCGAACATTTACCCAATGCTTTGGTGGTTTTTACTATGCCAACATATCAGTTGGTTTATGTAAATCCTGCTGCAGAAGCTGCGCTTGATCTCTCACGAAAATCTTTACTAGGACATTCTCTTTTGGATTTGTTTGGGAATAATGAGGCCTTAGTGCATATGATTACAGAAGTTGCAGAAGGCCGAGTAGCTGCTCAGCGCCAAGAGTTGGTATTTGAGTCTATGCCGAGTCGTATCCATCAAGAATCGATGCCGGCGCATGTAGTGGTGGCGATGCTTGAAGAGCCAAACTTAATGATGATGGATTGGTTTCCAATTGATCAGCAGTTACGAAGTGAGCGTGACGAAAGGGTAACTCAACAAGTTGAGGCCAATAAAGAATTGATGCGTAATTTAGCCCACGAGATTAAAAACCCATTGGGTGGTATTCGTGGCGCTGCGCAGTTATTAGAATTTGAATTGCCTGACAAAAATTTACGTGAATATACTCAAGTGATTGTCAAAGAATCTGATCGTTTGCAAACCTTGGTTGACCGCTTGCTTGCACCGCACCGTAAAGCCCATGCGATGGAAACGTTTAACGTTCATGAAGCTTTAGAGCGGGTAAGGAGCTTGGTATTAGCTGAATTTCCACACGGCTTAAGCATTATGCGGAATTATGATACGAGTTTGCCTGATGTCATGGGTGATCAGGAGCAATTGATTCAAGCAGTACTGAATATTGTGCATAACGCTGCACAGGTATTACAAGAGCAAATGAAACTTGGTACTGCCAAAATTGAATTAAAAACGCGTATTGCACGTTCAGTCACGATTGCGAAACAGCGTTATAAGATGGCCTTTGATCTCCATGTCATTGATAACGGCCCTGGGATACCCGATGAGATTCGTGAACGGATTTTTTTCCCTTTAGTTTCTGGTCGAGAAGGCGGTAGTGGTCTAGGACTGACATTAGCCCAAACCTTTGTACAGCAACACCAAGGCTTTATTGCGTGTGAAAGCCGGCCAGGTTTAACGGTTTTCCATATTCAAATTCCGTATCGCAAACAGGAGATGACAGAATGATAAAACCCGTTTGGATCGTGGATGATGATCAGTCAATCCGTTGGGTCTTAGAGAAGGCGCTGACGCGTGAAAATATTCCTCATCGTACTTTTACTAATCCCAATGATGTTTTGGATGCTTTGGAAAAAGAAACGCCTGAGGTTTTAATATCTGATATTCGGATGCCACGAGGTAATGGCTTAGATTTGTTGCAACAAGTGAAAATTAGTAATCCCCATTTACCGGTGATTATTATGACGGCGTATTCTGACTTAGATTCAGCGGTATCTTCATTTCAAGGGGGTGCATTTGAATATCTCACGAAACCGTTTGATATTCAAAAGGCGGTTGAATTAATTCAGCGTGCCTGTAATGAGGGTGCACGGAATAAGGCTGGGTCTAAAGATCATGCCAGTTGGCGCAAAGACACCCCAGAAATTATTGGGCAAGCACCAGCAATGCAAGAAATCTTTCGCGCCATTGGACGTTTGGCACAATCGCACGCGACTGTTTTAATTACCGGTGAATCGGGGACTGGTAAAGAACTGATTGCGCAGGCACTATATAGGCATAGCGCCCGCTCAAAAGGTCCCTTTGTGGCTTTAAATACCACGGCAATTCCGCAAGATTTATTAGAAGCCGAACTATTTGGTAATGAACGTGCGCAGTTTGGTAATACAAAGGGCCTAAAACGTGGCGCTTTAGATCATGCCGAGGGCGGCACCTTATTTCTCGATGAAATAGGGGAGCTACCGTTTGAATTGCAGACCCGTTTGTTACGCGTACTTACCGATGGGCATTTCTATAGGGCTGAGGGCACAGAATCCATCCGCGCGAATGTCAGGGTCATCGTTGCGACTCACCATAACCTAGAGAGTCGCGTATCTGCCGGCTTATTCCGTGAAGATTTATTGCATCGTTTAAATGTGATTCAGTTGCGTTTACCCGCACTTCGAGAGCGTGCAGAAGATATTCCCGCCTTAGCGCGTCACTTTATGTTGGCTTGCGCTGTTAGCCTCAATGTAGAACCTAAGCAGCTCTCAGATGAGGCCCTCAAAGCGATAAGCCTGATGCCTTTTCCTGGAAACGTACGGCAATTAGAAAATTTGTGTCATTGGTTAACAGTAATGTCACCTGCTAATATTATTGGCTTAAGTGATTTGCCAGTCGGTGCCCTAGGTGATTCTATTCCTTCTGCCTTAGTCGATATTGAGGCGGCAGCGATAGTCAGCACTGGTCAGCGAACTAATCGTGAGGAGTGGGATGCAGCCTTAGGGCGCCTAGCGGTGAAGATGTTACAAGATGGCGATAAGGGTGTATTCGATTCCTTAACCTTGCGCTTTGAGAAGGCAGTTTTGAAAGCCGCTTTAGAAGTTACTCGGGGTCGGCGAGTTGAAGCCGCACAACGTTTGGGTATTGGGCGTAATACGATTACCCGTAAACTGCAAGAATTGGATTTGAATGATTAGAATTGCCGCTTGGAATGTCAATTCTTTAAAGGTGCGCTTGCCCCAGGTCATCCGCTGGTTGCAAGAGCAGAATCAAGCCAAGACACCGATAGATGCATTATGTTTACAAGAATTAAAACTCACTGATGATAAATATCCCCATGCAGAACTGGAGGCGGCAGGCTATTTAAGTTTAGTAGCTGGCCAAAAAACGTATAACGGGGTTGCAATCTTGGTGCGTCGAGATGCATTAGCACCTATTGCTAGCAATTTTGAAACTACTTTTTTAAAAGCGACCCGTAATATTCCGGGTAATACCGATGAGCAACAGCGCGTTTTAGCTGCCACGGTTTGTTTCAAGGGAGTTGCACCGCTACGCTTAATTTCAGCCTACTTTCCTAATGGACAGGCCCCAGGTAGCGAGAAATTTACTTATAAATTAGCCTGGCTGAATGCATTAGCGGGTTGGCTTTCTGAAGAGTTACAGCAATTTGAGCGATTGGCTTTATTAGGTGACTTTAATATTGCGCCCAGTGATATTGATGTCCATGATCCTCAAGCTTGGATTGGTCAAAATTTAGTTTCTGCAGAAGAGCGGACGGCATTTCAAGGTTTAATCCAATTGGGATTAGTAGATTCATTTCGCTTATTTGAGCAAGCTCCTAAAGCATTTAGCTGGTGGGATTACCGCATGATGGGTTTTCGACGTAATGCCGGCATGCGCATTGATCATATTTTGTTAAGCCAGCAATTAAAGGGTTTGTGTCGGGCGAGTTGGATCGACAAAATTCCGCGTACATGGGAGCAACCCTCCGACCACGCACCAGTAGTGGCAGAAATTGCAGCTAGCTAATTTCTATTTCTTTGGTTGACCTTAAACTGCTGTCGTTAAGCCGCCATGTCGAAGTAATGCATCGATACTCGGTTCGCGACCACGAAATGCTTTGAATGATTCGGCTGCGGGGCGACTGCCACCAACAGCTAAGATCTCCTGCCGATATAGGGCACCAATTGCGGTATCGAGCACACTCCCGCTTACTTTAGCGGCATCTTCAAAGGCTGAATATACGTCGGCGGACAAGACTTCAGCCCACTTATAACTGTAATAGCCAGCCGCATAGCCGCCAGCAAATATATGACTAAAACTATTAGGCCAGCGCGAGATGGGTGCCTGGGGGAGGACATTTAATTGCTGATTAATCTCTGCAGCAAGCTGAATAATTGCCGAATGGTTAGCATCTTTGGCGTCAAAATTTGCATGTAAGTACCAATCGGTGAGCGACAGCACAATTTGGCGCAAGGTACCTAAACCATTGTGATAATTTTTTGCTGCTAACATTTTGTCGAATAATGGCTTAGGTAAGGGCGCTTTGGTATCAATATGGGCGGTCATATTTTTGACTACGTCCCACTCCCAACAAAAGTTTTCCATAAATTGGCTAGGCAACTCTACGGCATCCCACTCGACGCCATTAATTCCAGATACGCCGAGCGCACCAACCTGAGTGAGTAGGTGATGCATCCCATGACCGCTTTCATGAAATAAAGTGATGACATCATCATGTGTAATAGTAGGCTCCTGCTTAACCCCATTAATCTCGATGGGTGGAGGGAAGTTACAGACCAAGTAGGCTACTGGAATTTGAATACTGCCATCAGGTAATTCACGGCGCCCCCGCGCATCATCCATCCACGCACCACCGCGTTTGCCCGAGCGGGAATAGGGATCTAGATAAAAATAAGCGATGGTCTGGCCATCTTTTTGATTGACAGCAAAGGACTGTACGTCGGCATGCCATGTGGGTAAATTTGCCGGCAGTATTTGTACGGCAAATAAAGTTTGAATCAGCCCAAACAAACCATCGAGTACTTTAGGTAAAGGAAAATATTGCTTCACTTCATTTTCGGAAAAAGCATAGCGCGCTTGCTTGAGTTTTTCTGAGGCAAAGGGGATGTCCCAAGGCTGTAAGCCCTCTTTGCCATCGTTACCAAGATTTAATTCGCGTTTAGCAAAATCTTGCAACTCATCCCAATCGGTTTGGGCAAATGGTTTAGCGCGCCTTGCAATGTCCTTTAAAAAATTTTCAACTTCGCTAACACTACCTGCCATTTTGGCAGCTAAGCTGAGGGCCGCATAATTTTCATAACCCAAGAGCTGTGCTTCTTCATGGCGTAAGCGCAATTGCAGCAACATATTTTCGGTATTATCCCAAGCTAGTTGCCCATGACCATATTGCGGGCCTAGTTCTGAAGCTCGAGTTAAATATGCCTCACAGAGCAATCGCCGCAGCGCCCGATTTTCAGCATACTGTTGCACGGGGTAATAAGAAGGAAAGTGCAAGGTAAAGACCCAGCCTGTTAGCCCTCTTTGTTTCGCTTGATCGGCAGCAGCGGCAAGCGCATCGGCAGGAATGCCATGTAATTCTTGTTGATTGATGACGTGATGAAAAAAACCATCGGTGGCATCGAGCACATGATCAGAAAATGCCTTACCTAATTGCGCCTGCTCATCTTGAATGGCGGCAAAGCGTGGCTTTATCGCGGCCGCTAGTTCAGCACCCCCCAAACGAAAATCACGGAGCGAATTTTCTAAGACTTTTTGTTGCGCTGGTTGTAGCTCTTTGAAAGCAGGGCTTTGTTGTAGCACTTTAAAACGTTCATACAGGGCAAGATTTTGGCCGAGGTCGCTAAAAAATGCTGTGACTTGGGGCAACATCGCGCCATAAGCTGCACGCAATGCGGGGGTATCGGCCACGCTATTCAGGTGGCTGACGACGCCCCATGACCGGCTCAAGGCCTCTGTAGCATCTTCAAGCGGTTCAATTAAGTTATTCCAACTGAGCTGCGTATTTGGGGTACTACTGTAATCAAGTGCGCTTTGCACTGCTGCTTCAGCCTGTTGTAAAAGTAAGGCGATAGCAGGCTCAATATCAGCTGGCTTTATCGCTGGATAATTTGGAATGCCGCGGCCAAAGTTCAGCAAGGGGTTGCTGCTGAGGGCATTACTACTTAAATTGCTGACGGCTTCCAAAACCAAACTTTCCTTTAAGCGTATTTAACAGCTTTTTCGGCTGCCTCAAGGGTGTTCATTAAGAGCATTGTGATGGTCATTGGACCAACACCTCCGGGTACGGGGGTAATCCAACCAGCGACGTATTTCGCTGAATCGAAGTCAACATCGCCACATAATTTTCCATCAGGTAAGCGGTTGATGCCCACATCGATAACGACTGCGCCCGGTTTAATCATTGCGCCAGTAATCATTTTAGGTTTGCCGGTAGCAACTACCAGCACATCAGCATCTTTAGTATGGTGCGCCAAGTCGCGGGTTTTACTATTACAAATCGTAACGGTAGCACCTGCTTGTAGCAATAACATCGCCATTGGTTTGCCTACAATATTCGATGCGCCAACCACAACGGCTTTTGCACCACGCAGCGGGTATTCAATACTTTCTAACATCTTCATGCAGCCATAAGGGGTGCAGGGGATGAATTCAGGCGCACCCACCATCAAGGCACCAGCATTAGCAATGTGAAAACCATCCACGTCTTTTTGCGGGGCGATCGCTTCGAGGACGCGTTTCGAATCAATATGCTCTGGTAACGGCAGCTGCACCAAAATACCCTGAATCGATGGATCGGCATTTAAGGTTGCAATACGCGCGAGTAATTCTTCCTCTGATAATTCGGCTGCATAGCGCTCTAAAACCGAATGAAAACCAGCCTCTTCACAAGCTTTCACTTTATTTCTTACGTAAACTTGGCTGGCGGCATTTTCGCCCACCAAAATAACTGCTAAGCCAGGGCGTAAGCCTTTAGCTGTAACAATGGCCGCGCGGGCCGTAATTTCGGTACGAAGCTTTTTTGATAAGACATTTCCATCGATTAACTGGGCTGGCATATTGAACTCTTTGGTTGAGGGGAAATAATAAAACCAGTTTACCAGTATTTATCGTTTGATCAACTTCCCTGAGACTCGGATAAAGCGAGACGCAGAAGGTCAGCCACTGTGCTGACATTCAATTTTTCCATAATATTTGCTCGGTGGGCTTCAACCGTTTTAATGGAAATGCTCAGGTCATCGGCAATTTGTTTATTGAGACGCCCAGAAACAATTCTTTCCAGTACTTGGCGCTCACGGCCAGTCAGTTTACCTAGTAGGCCTTGGGTTACTTTGCGGTTGCTGGCTAAAGAGTAATCAGCCCGCGCTTTCATCAGCATGCGTTCAACTAAATTGCAGAGCTCATTTTCTTTAAATGGCTTTTCAATAAAATCAACTGCGCCCCGTTTCATAGTGGAAACTGCCATCGAAACGTCGCCATGACCAGTGATGAAGGAGACTGGCATGGGTAAATTTTCTGCAATCAATCGTTCTTGTAATTCAAGACCTGACATGCCCGGCATGCGCACATCGAGAATGACACAGGAAATAGTGGATTTATCGGTATTTTGTAAGGATTGCAAAAAGCGTTCAGCGCTCGCGTGACAGCGCACTGTATAGCCGTTGCTTTCTAATAGCCAAGTGAGCGAATCACGCACTGCCTCATCGTCATCAACGACGTAAACAACCTCAACTTGGGTAGTTTTCGGGATGTTGCTTTGGATCATCTTGGTTCTCGCTTAAATTCTCAGATATCTCTAAGGGTAATAGGATTGTAAAGGTGCAGCCAGAAATGCGGGCATGTTCCGCATCCAGCTGATTTTTAGCCCAAAGCCGGCCATGGTGAGACTCGATGATAGAGCGGCAAATATTGAGCCCCATGCCCATCCCATCATCCTTAGTGCTAAAAAAGGGCTCAAACATCCGTTGAATCACGGAATCTGCAATTCCAGAACCCGCATCTGTCACTTGAATGCGCATGGCGGTGGGGTAGGTACTGATATCTAAATCTGCAGTTATTTTTACTGGTGGCGCAGACCAGCGTGAGGGTAAAGGGTATGCGTCGCGCAAACTATCTAAGGCATTTTTCAAGAGGTTCACTAAGACCTGCTCAATTAAGACGGGATCGAGATCGATGCGCGGTAAATTGGGCATCACCTCAGCCACGATCGAAAACCGATGGCGATTTGCTTCAATTTCTAGAAGATCAACCGCATTAGTAATAATTTCCGCAATATCGCAGGTTTTTCTTTGCGGCTCACTGCGTTTTACAAAGTCGCGAATACGTTGAATGATGGTGCCAGCGCGCAAGGCTTGGGCAGATGCTTTTTCTAAGGCAGGCATCAGCTCAGCAGTTAAGCTGGAATCAGAGTAAGTTTTTAAACGTTTGGCCACGCCCATGCAGTAATTAGAAATAGCTGATAGTGGTTGATTGAGCTCGTGCGCTAATGATGAAGCCATTTCACCCATGGTCGTTAAGCGGCTAGTAAATTGCATTCTTTCCTCTTGTTGCCGCGCTAAATCTTCGGCTTGTTTACGCAAGGTAATGTCGGTAGCAATGAGTAATTGTGCCAAATGACCATCAACCCAGGGAATATAGCGGGCGCGCACTTCATACCAAGTTGGCTCACCATCGACTATTTGCACTTCATGCGAATCGCTAACTGTATTTTGATTTAGTTCGGACTCAGGCAAGCCAGCAAAAACATCGACACTGTCATCT
>JBAXGQ010000003.1:0-56203 GCA_037139315.1 Burkholderiaceae bacterium | reverse complement strand
ATAATTTTTAAATAAACGCCAACGTAAAGGTGTAGCAATTCACTAGGGTATTCCCTATATCCCATTGCCTGTATTTTTACTTTTTAAATGTACTCTAGAAATATTCCAAAAATAATAACTAAGGCCATATGTTAAAAAATAACTTCACTTCAGTTGCGAATTTTTTAAGTGTGCGCCAGATTGGTTTGGGGGTATTAGTAGCACTCGGTGTGATTACACTCAGCTCCTGTGGCGGAGGAGATAGCTCTAGTAGTTCAACTACTAGCAGCACACCAACTGTATATCCGTCAATGAGGCTTACCCCAACATTGGTGCCTGGTAATCCAGTCCCCGGCAATCTAGCGCCATCTAGCACACCAGGAACACCTCCTTCTGGAAGCTACAGTGTTAGCGTCACCGTTAAGGGTTTGAGTACAAACCAGTCGGTAGTTTTAGAAAATAATAAGAATACGGGGGACCAATTAAAGTTCTCGGCTGATGGTACGGCAACCTTTTCCACTACTTTAGCTAGTGGTAGTCGCTATTCAGTAAAGACAATCAACTCTACTGCTGTCGATTATGGCTGTACTGTAAGCAATGGAGCGGGCGTTATTGCGAGCTCAAATGTCAATATAACTGTCACGTGTAGTACTGAATCTTATGCAGTTAGTGTAGCTGTTTCTGGGATGGGCGGCTTTAAAAAAATCATTGTAGAAAACAATGAAGATGCAGACGATCAATTAATATTTACTACCAATACTACTTCTACCTTTAAGACGCGCCTGGTTAAGGGTGAAACTTATGATGTAACAATTGCCGATATGTCTACTAGTGCGAACTGCACCCTTACCAATGGCAAAGGAAAAATTAGCGCTAATGTGACCGTGCCCGTGCAGTGTAGTAGTGATATACAAACTTTCTCTATTAGTGCAACGGTTTCTGGTTTGGGTTCTGGCACAGAGGCTCTTCCAGTGGTTTTAAAAAATGCTTCAACTGGAGATTCGCTGGCATTTACAGCGAATGGCGCGCAGACCTTTAAAACCGAGGAGGCAACAGGAGATGCATATAAAGTAGTGGTGAAAACTCAACCACCGAATCGGAAATGTACGGTATCAAACGGTGAAGGCACGGTACCCGGGGCCAATGTAATGGTAAATGTAGCCTGTTCACTGGTAAATGTAGCCGTGGGATATGCCTACGTAACCAATTCTGGTGATAGTACTGTGTCGATGTACTCGATTGGCACCAATGGAATTTTTACCCCACTTAGCACGGCAACGGTAGCAACAGGTAAAAATCCAGCTGGAATAGTTGTCAATGCAGCTGGAGCCTACGCATATGTGGTTAATCGAGGCCAAAATAGCGTATCGATGTATGCCATTGACCGCACAACTGGGATTCTAAATCCTGGAGCTAGTATTGCTACGGGAGGCGCACCAATAGGTATCGCAATTTCTCCGGATGGCGATTCTCTATATGTCACAAATACGCTTGATCCATCGGATAGCACTTCGGTTCTGTGCGATGCGACGCAAATTAATTGCAACTTATCCGGTACGGTATCGATGTACTCAATTAATTCCCAGGGAGCGCTGACCCTCATCGGCACAAAACGGACCTCAGGAACTTTGCCAAATATTATTACTATTGACCCCTCTGGTACTTATGCTTATGTGACCAATTTTGATAGCGATACTATTACCCAGTTTAAGATCAATTCTGATGGCAGTCTTAGTTACGTATGGTGTTCTACTCAACCAACCGGGTGGTTCCCCGTTGGTATGAGTATTAATCCAAATGGCCAATATGCCTATGTAGCAAATCATGGCAGTAGCAGTATATATACGTATTCCATTAGTAGTCGCACAGGCAGACTGACGCTTTTATTTCCCATTCCAAGCCAATGGACATGGACACCTTATCTAATTGCCATTAATCCAGCCGGTACCTTTGCTTACGTCACGAATACCGCTAGTAATACCGTATCGATGTATTTGATTGCCGGTAGCGGTGTACTGAATCCCTTAACGCCCTCTACGATTGCTTCAGGAACTAGCCCACTAGGTATTACTACGTATACTTCATCTGCCTTAGGGTCTAGTAGTTCCTTTATTTATGTAGTGAATGACAATAGCAATACCATATCGATGTATTCAGTTCTTAGTAGCGGCCAACTTCAGGCCTTGAGCACGTCAACAGTTCAAACGGGATCGCAACCCTATGGCATTGCCACATGGCGCCTTCAGTAATAATGGCAGATCTAATTGGACTAATCCTATCGAATTTCACGCTGACGTTTTTTATTTTGGGTTTACTCTTCTCAGGGGTATCGATTTTCCTGCAGAAGATACCCCTGCGGAATCGAGATAAGGTATATGAAATTGTTTTTAAGTGGTACTTATTTTTTTCGATTGGCGCAGCTTTTGCTTATGGCTTTATCGGGCATGTTTTTTTTGGGACGTTGACTGCCCAATTTATTGGCTGGGCTCCGAGCCCATTTCAACTCGAAGTGGGATTTGCTAGTCTAGGGTTTTCAATCCTCGGATTTATGGCTTTTGCAGGCAATTGGAATATGCGTTTGGCTGCTGTCATTGCGTCTGTTGTCTTTCTATGGGGCGCTGCTGTTGGGCACATTATTCAAATGATGCAATTTCAGAACTATGCCGCAGGTAATGCAGGTATCATTTTTTATACCGATAGCGTACTTCCTATCTTTAGTATTTGGCTGTTATGGGCTACCAGACCAAGAAAATTTTATTTAAGATAAATAGTTATAGTAACCAGTGCAATCAGGTTTGAAAAGATCTCTTGCTATAAGGTTTAAATTCTAATGAATTGAATAAGTAAAGTAAAAAGCCACCCTTGAGGTGGCCTTTTACTTTAATGGTGGAGTCGGCGGGAATCGAACCCGCGTCCGCAAATCCTCCACAACAAGTTCTACATACTTAGTTGTGTTATTTAATTTAACCATTGCACCGCGAACCAACACGCTTTGCAATCGCGATTCACTAAATTTTCGTACCACCCCTCGTGACACGAGATGATCTTATCTCTTGTAAATGACCCTGATGTAGCTTGCGCTACCTGACCCAAGAGAGAATCAGTTCAGGGGCAACCGCAATTAAGCGGCTAGTGCGTAACGTTCGTCGTTAGCAGTTATTACATTCCCATTGATTTACGAGATAACGGGTCCTCGGTATGCCCTTGCTGCTTTGTAATCCACGTCGAAACCATGTCGACCCCGAATTAGAAGCGTTGGGAGATCTATTTTAGAGCGCTTCGCAACAAATTGCACCCTATTTGGGAAAGACGATCGATAGGAGCTCACGAGGATCATTGACGAGGAAGTCAGCGCCCCAGTCTTGCGGGGGTTCAGCGCATCCACAGTAGCCATAGGCGGCTGCAACGGTTTTCATTCCAGCCGCTTTGCCAGCGACGATATCGCGAATATCATCACCGACATAAAGGGATTTATTGGGGTCAACTCGGGCAATTTCTGCAGCATGAAGTAAGGGTGCGGGATGGGGTTTTGGATGGGCGGTCGTGTCACCCGAAACTGTGGAAGCAGCGCGATGTCGTAAGCCCATGAGCTCGGTTAATGGATGTGTAAAGCGCTCGCTTTTATTAGTGACAATGCCCCACGGCATTTTGGCAGCGTCTAAGGTATTTAATAGATCATGAATACCTTCGAAGATGGTGCTATGGACTAATAGCGCTTGTTCGTAATTAATAAAAAATTCATCACGCAAAGGAATGAAATCAGGATGTTTGGTATCAATGCCAAACGCGCATTGAATTAAGCCCCGCGCACCTGCAGATGAGTGAGGACGCATTTCTGCATAAGGTTTTGGTGGAAGTTGGCGGGCAATAAGTAATAAATTTGCAGCATTGACTAAATCAGGTGCTGTATCAGCCAGCGTACCGTCTAAATCAAAAAAGATTCCAGCAAATGGACTATTAGTCAAAGCCATCATCTTTAATTTGTAGAAACTTTACGTGTAGCAATTAAATAATTAACCGTAGTATCGTTAGTCAGGCTATAAATCTGCGTGATAGGGTTATAGCTAAGTCCTTTAATACCAATGATTTCGAGGCCAGCATCGCGCACAAAGTGCCCTAATTCAGAGGGCGTAATAAATTTGCGGTAGTCATGCGTGCCTTTCGGTAGCAAACGTAGCAAATACTCAGCGCCAATAATGGCAAATAAATACGATTTTGGATTGCGGTTGAGCGTGCTAAAAAATAACGTAGCACCAGGCTTTGCTAATGCCGCACAGGCCTTGACCACTGAAGCAGGGTCGGGCACATGCTCGAGCATTTCCATACAAGTCACCACATCAAAACTTGCAGGTTCGGTTAATGCTAGCGCTTCTGCAGAGATAGACTGATAATTTACCTGCGCACCGCTTTCAAGTGCATGTAACTCAGCCACTTTTAGCGCTTTTTCCGATAAATCAATGCCAGTCGTTTGCGCACCAGATTGGGCCAAGGCTTCGGTCAAGATACCGCCACCGCAGCCAACATCTAGAGCGCGCTTACCGTTGAGCTCGACAAAGGATTTTATCCACCCCAGGCGTAATGGGTTAATAGCATGCAAGGGTTTGAATTCGCTATTTTTATCCCACCAGCGATGGGCTAAAGCGCTAAATTTAGCAATTTCTGATTGATCAACGTTCATATATCTTCAGGCAAGTGAAAAGAGAGTTTATAGATTAAGACTTACGAATATAGCGGAAACAAAAAAGCCCGGGGTTAGCCGGGCTTTTTTGCGAGAGAAGCGAATTACTTAGTAGCAGCTGTGCCAACAACTTCGATGTCGGTACGGCGGTTCTTAGCACGTCCTTCAGCAGTAGCATTACTAGCAACTGGGTTGCTCTTGCCTTTGCTTTCGGTATAGATACGGCTTTGATCAACACCTTTGCTAACCAAATAGTCTTTAACTGACTGCGCACGACGCTGGCCGAGAGCCATGTTGTAAGCATCAGTACCAACGCTATCGGTATTACCAACAGCGATGATGACTTCTAATTTGATTTTGCTTAAATCAGCAGCAATTTTGTCTAATGTCGCTTTGCCTTCTGGCTTCAATGTTGATTTATCGAAGTCATATAAAGTATCGGCTTGTAAAGTGATTTTGCTCTGGGTTACAGCAGGAGCAGCAGCAGGAGCTGGAGCAGGAGGAGGCTTAGGTGCAATCCAGCCATCACAATTTGCCATAGCAGAAGCAGGCGTCCAGTTGTTATCACGCCAGCACAGGGTGCCATCGGAGTTTTTCCAAGGCAACGTACCATCTGAGCCAGTCCAGTTGTCTTTACCTTGGGCCATAGCTGTGCTTGCCGAAATAGTAATTACAGAAGCGAGCAATAGTTTTACGGTTTTGTTCATTTTTTGTCCTCAAAAATCACTTTTAAATAATGTCAAACTTACACGTTTCGCTTTGCCTAATTTCACCTACTGCAAGGCGACACATCTAAATTTCTTACAATCTGACCAGAATGTTAGCACAAGTTATAGGTCTTCTAGATGATATTATTTCGATATGGAACAAGCCGCTAAAGAAACACTACCAATATCCCTAGAAGACGAAATGCGGAGGTCCTATTTGGACTACGCCATGAGCGTCATAGTCGGCAGAGCCTTGCCAGACGTGCGTGATGGTCTCAAACCAGTCCACCGTAGGGTCCTTTTTGCGATGTATGAATTAAACAACGATTGGAACCGTCCTTACAAAAAATCTGCCCGTATAGTTGGCGATGTCATCGGTAAATACCATCCGCACGGCGATTCTGCGGTCTACGACACCATTGTCCGCATGGCGCAAGATTTCTCGCTAAGGTATATGTTAGTTGACGGTCAGGGCAATTTTGGCTCAGTTGATGGCGATAATGCCGCGGCAATGCGTTATACCGAGATTCGCTTACGCAAAATCGCCCATGAGCTTTTGGCTGATTTAGACAAAGAAACCGTTGATTTTGGCCCTAACTACGATGGCAGCGAGCACGAACCCCTGATTCTGCCTGCCAAAGTACCTAATTTGCTGATTAATGGCTCCTCTGGCATTGCCGTGGGCATGGCTACAAATATCCCCCCGCACAACCTCGATGAAGTGATTACCGCTTGTTTACATGTTTTGCACAACCCAGATTGCACTATTGATGAGTTAATCGAAATCGTGCCGGCCCCTGACTTTCCGACGGCTGGGATTATTTACGGGGTACAGGGAGTACGTGAAGGTTACCGTACCGGCCGCGGACGCGTGGTGATGCGGGCTAAAACCCACTTTGAAGATATCGACAAGGGATCACGTCAAGCCATCATTGTTGATGAGTTGCCTTATCAGGTAAACAAAAAGAATTTACTCGAACGCATTGCTGAATTAGTCAACGAGAAAAAAGTTGAGGGCATTTCCGATTTACGCGATGAGTCAGATAAGTCGGGTATGCGAGTGGTCATCGAGCTGAAGCGCGGCGAAGTACCAGAGGTCGTACTCAATAATCTCTACAAAAGTACCCAGCTGCAAGACAACTTCGGTATGAATATGGTGGCCTTGGTTGATAACCAACCCCGCCTACTCAATTTAAAACAGATGCTGGAATATTTTTTACAGCATCGACGCGAGGTGGTTACGCGGCGGACGATTTTTGAATTGCGTAAAGCGCGCGATCGCGGCCATGTCCTTGAAGGGCTCGCTGTTGCATTAGCGAATATCGACGAGTTCATCGTACTTATAAAAGCTGCTGCAAATCCGGTAATTGCTAAGCAAGAATTAATGAGCAAGCCCTGGGATTCGGCTATGGTGCGCGAGATGTTAGCGCGCGCTGAAACGGATACGCCGGGCGGTCGCAATGCTTATCGTCCGGATGGATTATTGCCAGAGTATGGCATGCAAGCTAGTGGTTTATATCGCTTATCGGATAGTCAGGCGCAAGAAATTTTGCAAATGCGCTTACAGCGTTTGACTGGTCTTGAGCAAGACAAAATTGTTGCCGAATACAAAGAAGTGATGACTGAAATTTCAGATTTGCTCGATTTATTAGCAAAGCCATCACGAGTCACGCAGGTTATTGAAGAAGAATTAAAAGAAGTGCAAGCTGAATTTGGTATTGCTGGTGGTGATTCAGGGCGGCGCTCTTTTATTGAAATGAATGCGACTGAATTATTCACGGAAGACTTAATCACGCCTACCGATATGGTGGTGACCCTATCGCATACCGGCTATATGAAGAGCCAGCCCTTAAGTGAATATCGGGCGCAAAAACGTGGCGGCCGTGGTAAGCAGGCTGCTACTACGAAAGATGAAGACTGGATTGATACTTTATTTGTTGCTAATACCCATGACACGATTTTATGTTTTTCCGATCGGGGCCGGATGTATTGGCTAAAAGTATGGGAAGTGCCGCAAGGTAGTCGGACCTCACGCGGCAAACCGATTGTGAATATGTTCCCGTTAATCGAGGGCGAAAAGATCACTGTCATTCTCCCAATTAAAGGTTATCAGGATGATCACTTTGTCTTTATGGCCACTAGCTTGGGCACCGTCAAGAAAACCCGGTTATCGGATTTTTCCAATCCCCGTAAGGGCGGCATTATTGCCGTTGACCTCAACGAAAACGATTTCTTAGTTGGCGCAGCAATTACGGATGGCAAGCATGATGTGATGTTGTTCTCCGATGCTGGTAAGGCTGTGCGTTTCGATGAAAATGATGTGCGCCCCATGGGACGAACTGCACGTGGTGTGCGGGGAATGAATTTAGGCCCTGCCCAGCAAGTGATTGCGATGCTAGTAGCGCCAGCTGAAGTCGCCGAAGTCAGCGTCGATGGAGCCGATGGAAATCCAGTAGCTGTGCTTGAGGTTGGTGAGAACGCGAGTACAGCCAATGCGTTGGGCAGCGTCTTAACGGCCACTGAAAATGGCTTTGGTAAGCGCACACCCATCGCCGAGTACACCCGTCATGGCCGCGGCACCAAGGGCATGATTGCAATTCAAACTACTGAGCGTAATGGCAAAGTGGTCGCTGCGGCTTTAGTGTCTCCAGATGATCAAATTATGTTGATTACTACGGGGGGCGTTTTAGTGCGCACTCGGGTAGCTGAGATTCGGGAGATGGGTCGAGCTACGCAGGGTGTTACCTTAATTAATGTCGACGAGGGTACTCGTTTATCAGGTCTACAACGGATTGCTGAGAGCGATTCCGATGACGATGAGGTTGACGCAGAAGAGGGTCTTGCGAGCGAGGGCACGCTCGAGGGAGCGCCTGATGAACCTGCTGATGATGCGGATAACTAGCCATTTATTTGGCTAATTCAATCTCTACTATGACGTTTGACCGCCGCATCTTTAATTTTTCTGCGGGACCTGCAACCCTGCCTACTGAAGTCCTGCAGCAAGCTGCTGAAGAATTATTAAATTGGCATGGTCTGGGCACTAGCGTGATGGAAATTAGCCATCGCAGCAAAGAGTTCATGGCAGTGTACGAAGAGGCCTTGCAAGACTTACGTTCGTTAATGCAGATTCCCGATAATTATGAAATATTATTATTGCAAGGGGGTGGCATTGGACAAAATGCAGCAGTACCGCTCAATTTAATGTCCTTAGCCCCACATGGCCCTAAAGCCGATTTCATTGTTACGGGGGTATGGTCTGAGAAGTCGATCAAAGAAGCTGAAAAATACGGGGTTGCCCATTTAGCAGCAACTTCAGTAGCAGATCATTACCGCTCGATTCCGGCTCGATCGACATGGCAATTATCGAGTGACGCTGCTTATGTGCACTACTGCGCAAATGAAACCATTGGTGGGGTGGAGTTTCAAACGATTCCAGAGGTTGGAGCGGTACCCCTCGTGGCCGATATCTCGAGTAATATTTTGTCACGAGAATTTGATGTATCACGCTGTGGCGTATGTTTTGCTGGTGCACAGAAAAATATTGGGCCTTCTGGTGCGGCGATTGTGATTATTCGCCGTGATTTAATGGGTCACCAAATGCCAATAACACCATCGGTATTTGATTGGGCTAAACAAGCGAATCATCAGTCGATGTTTAATACTCCCGCAACATTTTCGATTTATATGGCGGGATTAGTATTTAAATGGCTGATTAGACAAGGTGGCGTTCCCGAGATGGCGAAGCGCAACCAAATGAAGTCTCAGCTACTCTACGATTTCATTGATGGTAGTAGTTTGTATGAAAATCGCGTTGAAAAATCGGTACGCTCACGGATGAATGTGACCTTCTTTTTAAAAAATGAAGAATTAAATACTGCATTTTTGGCACAATCGAGTGAAAATGGCTTAGCAGCATTACGTGGTCATAAAGCTGCTGGTGGTATGCGCGCTAGTATTTATAACGCGATGCCCTTAAAAGGCGTCGAGACCCTGATTGAATTTATGCGCGAATTTGAAAGGTTGGCTTAAGGAAATGGCAACGGAAGATCAGCGCCTTGCACCCTTGCGAGCGCAAATTGATAAGCTCGATTTAGAGCTCCTCGAGCTCATGTCCAAACGCGCCCGTGCCGCACAGGAAGTTGGGCATATTAAAGGGGAGACTGCATCGCCAGTGTTTCGTCCTGAACGCGAATTACAAGTCATTGCCAATTTGCAAGCATCGAATTCGGGACCGCTGCATGCCGACGGGATCACCGCAATTTGGCGAGAAATTATGTCTGCTTGTCGCGCCTTAGAGGCTAAGCAAATCATTGCCTATTTGGGTCCAAAAGGGACTTTTTCCGAGCAAGCAGCACAAGCTGCATTTGGCAGTTCGATTGAGGGACTAGCTTGCAATAGTCTGGATGAGGTATTTAAGGCGGTAGAAAAGGGTGCGGCTCAATTTGGTGTGGTTCCAGTAGAAAATTCGAGCGAAGGTGCTATCTCACGCACTTTAGATTTGCTCCTTGAGTCGCCGTTGCAAATTAGTGGTGAAGTGGTTTTACCGATTCGCCACCATTTGCTCACTAAGACAGGCTCGCTCGCTGGCGTATCGACGGTGTGTGCGCATGCGCAAGCTTTAGCACAATGTCAACTGTGGCTTACTGCACACGTCCCAAACTTAAAACGGCAGGCAGTCAGCAGTAATGCGGAGGCAGCGCGGATGGCTGCGCTGGATCCTACATTGGCTGCCATTGCTGGTGAACCTGCACAAATTGCATACGAATTACAGGTGAATGCAGGGCATATTCAAGATGATGCGCACAATCGAACCCGTTTTGTCATTATTGGCCGGCATACGTGCCAAGTAACCGGCCACGATCAAACTTCTTTGGTACTTTCGGTTGATAACCAAGCCGGCGCGGTCTATCGTCTATTAGCACCCTTAGCCCAACACGGTGTTTCTATGACCCGCCTTGAATCTCGTCCAGCACGAAAAGGCACTTGGGAGTATCACTTTTATATTGATATCGCTGGTCATGCTGAAGATGACAAGGTTGCCTTGGCCCTTGGTGATTTACAAAAACTTGCCGCTTTTTATAAAGTGCTGGGTTCCTACCCTCGCGCAGCGGTTTAATTTACGATGGTGACTAAGTCGGTAAAGCTCGGTTTGCAACATGTGCAAGATATTGCACCTTATATTGGCGGCCGACCCATCAGTGAAGTAGCTCGCGAATATGGCCTTGATGAAAGCAAAATTGTTAAGCTAGCCTCAAATGAAAATCCACTGGGGATGCCGCAGTCAGCAATTGATGCAATGTCCCGAGTAGCTAGTGACTTAGGCCGTTATCCCGATTCCAATGGCTTTGAGCTCAAGGAAGTGCTTTCTAATCGCCTAGGAATTCCTAGCGATTGGATTACCTTGGGCAATGGCAGTAATGATATTTTGGAGCTTGCTGCACGAGCTGTAGCCCAAGCTGGCGACACGATTATTTTTTCTAAACATGCTTTTGCAGTCTATTCATTAGCAACGCAAGCTGTGGGTGCACAGGCGCTAGAAGTAATCCCCACTGCTGACTATGGACATGATTTAACTGCCATGCTGGCAGCAGTTAAAAATACCGAGTCTTCTGGTAAATCTAAAGTTAAGTTAGTTTTCATTGCCAACCCTAATAATCCAACGGGTAGTTATTTAAGTGCGGCAGCAATTGAAACTTTTTTAAGCACTATACCTAGTCATGTAGTGGTGGTATTGGACGAGGCTTACAACGAATACTTAAGCCCTGAACAACGCTATAACGCGATTGAGTGGGTTAAGCGCTTTCCCAATTTACTGGTATCAAGAAGTTTTTCAAAAGCCTATGGCTTAGCTGGTTTGCGTATCGGCTATGGCGTTGCGCAGCCTGAGTTAACCGATTTACTCAATCGGATTCGCCAGCCATTTAATGTGAACAGTTTGGCGCAAGCTGCGGCGATTGCCGCTTTACAAGACACGCAATTTTTACAGCGTGGTTATGATTTGAATTGCGCTGGTTATGCACAGTTGACTACAGCATTCACCGAACTCAATTTACCCTTTCTGCCCTCAGCAGGTAACTTTGTTTTAGTCAGGGTTGGCGACGATGAAGGTGCAGGTGCACGTGTGAATTTAGCTTTGGTTAAGCGGGGCATTATTGTGCGACCGGTAGGTAATTATGGCTTGCCGCAATGGTTACGAATTTCAATTGGCTTGCCTGAAGAAAACGCCATCTTTATTGCAGCCTTACGCGATATCTTATGAGCCAAGCCCATTTTGGAACGGTAACGATTGTTGGGGTGGGCTTAATTGGTGCCTCACTTGGTTTAGCTTTAAAAAAAGCGGGCTGCGTTACAGAGGTATTAGGAGTGGGGCGTAGTCAAGCCAATTTAGATCAAGCATTAAAAATGGGTGCGATTGATGCTGTAGTAAGCATTGCTGAGGCGGCCGCACGTTCGCAAATTATTGTTTTATGTATGCCCGTTGCGCAAATGCGCGCCTGCTTTACTGCGCTCGAACCCCTTCTAAAAGTCAATACCTTAGTGACAGATGCCGGTAGCACTAAAAACGATATCATTTTGGCCGCAAAAGAAGTATTGGGAAAAAAGGCCTGCCAATTTATTCCCGCCCACCCAATTGCTGGAGGTGCACAGCATGGTGCCGTAGCTGCGCAAGCTGATTTGTTCAAGGGAAAGCAAACTATTATTTGCCCCTTGCAAGAAAATTCTGCCGCTGATTTAGATTTAATTAAGCAATTTTGGAGTGCCACAGGCGCAACGGTAAAACTCATTTCAGCAATACAACACGACGCAATTTATGCAGCTGTATCTCACCTGCCTCATGTTTTATCTTATGCTTTGATGTTAAGTGTGATGAATTCGGAAGACGCTGCTGAAAAATTAGGTCACGCCGGCGGCGGGTTTCGGGATTTCACTCGTATTGCTGCCTCTAGCCCTGAAATGTGGCGTGATATTTGCTTGGCCAATCGGGTAGCGATCTTGCATGAATTAGATCAGTATCTGGCGATAACAAAACACTTACGCGATTTAATTGCCAATAGCGATGGCGCTGCCTTAGAAAAATTATTTATTAAAGCGAGTGAGGCACGCCAAAAATGGAATGGGTCTGAATGACTGAGCTTAGTCAAGCTGCAACGATTCAATTGGGCCCATTTACCCAAGCTAGTGGAACAGTGCAATTACCCGGTTCTAAAAGTATCTCTAACCGCGCTTTGCTCTTAGCAGCTTTAGCTAGTGGAGAAACTCGTTTACAAAATCTATTGGATGCTGACGATACGCAAGTCATGCGGCAAGCCTTGCGTGCCTTAGGTTTACAGGTAACCGATCACGTCTTTGAGTTGGCTTGTTCTGTGCAGGGAAGTAGTGGCCACTTCCCGGTTAAGCAAGCTGACTTGATGATGGGCAATGCGGGTACCGCTATTCGCCCCCTAACAGCGGCTTTAGCAGTACAAGTGGGTTCTTATCGTTTAGCAGGTGTGCCGCGCATGCACGAACGACCCATTCGCGATTTGGTAGATGGTTTGCGCCAACTCGGCGCTGAAATTGTATATCTGGGCACCGAGGGTTATCCACCCATTCAAATTAATCCGGCAACGATTGTAATTCCGGCGGTAGTACAAGTACGTGGTGATGTCTCTAGTCAGTTTTTAACCGCTTTACTAATGACCTTACCGTTGGTGGCAAAGCAAGCCATTCGCCTTGAAGTGGTGGGGGACTTAATTTCTCGTCCCTATATCGAAATTACACTCAAGATGATGGCTTTGTTTGGCGTGCTTGTGCAGTGTCCTGATGATCATACTTTTGTCATTCCCGCATTTACTGGCACTGCGTACCAAAGTCCGGGTACCGTAATGGTTGAGGGCGATGCTTCATCAGCATCCTATTTTTTAGCCGCCGGTGCCATTGCCAAGGGTCCGATGCGGGTGTTGGGGGTTGGGCGCGATAGCATCCAAGGTGATGTTGCTTTTGTCGAAGCATTGGCACAAATGGGGGCGGTAGTTCGTCAAGGCGCTGATTGGCTAGAGGTAGCAGGAGTACAAACACCCTCAGGTCGTTTACAAGGTATTACCTTAGATTGCACGGCGATTCCAGATGCAGCGATGACCTTAGCTGTAGTTGCCTTATTTGCTGAAGGCGAAACGCGCTTAAATAATATTGCTAGTTGGCGGGTAAAAGAAACCGATCGCATTGCTGCGATGGCAAAAGAGCTACAAAAATTAGGCGCAAGTGTTGAGGAAGGACAAGATTATCTGTGCATTCGGCCGCCCACTACACTCGCAAATTGGCGCTCACCAGCCGAGGGAATCGATACCTACGATGATCATCGCATGGCCATGTGTTTTTCATTAGCGAGTTTTGGTCCAAAGGCAATTCAAATAAATCATCCTGCATGCGTGGCGAAAACCTTCCCTGATTATTTTGCTGTCCTTACAAAGCATCTTACTTAATCAAATTAAAGCGTAATTCATGCCATCCTTACCCCCTGTCATTGCCATCGATGGCCCAACTGCTTCGGGTAAAGGTACCGTAGCGGTTTTGGTGGCTGAGGCTTTGGGTTTCCATTATTTAGAAAGTGGCGCCTTATATCGTTTAGTGGCACTGGCCAGTGAGCGAGTGGGGTTAAGTTCTAGCGCTGCTGTTGCTTTGGGGCAACTCACCTCCACTCTGTCAATTACCTTCAAAGATGGCTTAGTTTTACTGCAGGGGGAGGATGTCAGTATTGCTCTGCGAGCTGAGCCAATTGGGAAAAGGGCCTCGGAAGTAGCCATTCATCCTGAGGTTAGAGCCGCTTTAGTGGGTTTACAGCGTAGTTTTCGTCAATTACCAGGCTTGGTAGCTGACGGGCGCGATATGGGCAGCGTGATTTTCCCTGATGCCAGCCTTAAGGTTTACCTCACTGCAAGCGTACTAGCGCGAGGCCAACGAAGGTATAAGCAGTTGATAGCTAAGGGATTTTCTGCTAATATGGCGGACTTACTGCGAGATTTAGAAGAGCGTGATGCACGGGATCAAACCCGCGAGAATGCGCCCCTCCTAATAGCAGCAGGAGCCAAAACCTTGGATACCTCGGATTTATCGGTTGACCAAGCAGTGCGGCAAGTTTTAGCTTGGTATCAAGGTTGAGCCCAGGCGTTTTAAGTAAGTGTGGTTTGTCATTCGTTTTTCTTGTTTTTTGGCGTCTTCAGAAACTCTACAACGCAAATTCTTAAAAGCGTGTTTCTGTAAGGCTTTTGCAACCTAACCCGTCGGGCCTTCCGGCGGCACAAAGTGAATACACATGTCTGAATCTTTTGCAGCACTATTTGAAGAATCCCTAACCCGTTCTAATATGAAAACCGGCCAGGTTATTTCGGCCGAAGTCCTTCGTATTGATCATAATTTCGTCGTTGTAAACGCTGGCTTAAAGTCAGAAGCGTTTATTCCTGTTGAAGAATTCCATAACGACGCGGGTGAAATTGAAGTCAACCCCGGCGATTTTGTTTCTGTTGCCATCGATGCGCTTGAAAATGGTTATGGCGATACGATTCTGTCGCGTGATAAGGCCAAACGATTGGCGTCATGGATGAATCTCGAAAAAGCCCTTGAACAAGCTGAGATCGTTACTGGAACAGTTACTGGCAAAGTAAAAGGCGGCCTCACTGTCATGGTGAATGGCATTCGCGCTTTCTTACCTGGTTCATTGGTTGACACTCGACCCATTAAAGACACCAGCCCCTATGAAGGCAAAACGATGGAGTTTAAAGTTATTAAGCTTGATCGTAAGCGTAATAACGTGGTCTTATCCCGTCGTGCAGTAGTCGAAGCCAGCCAAGGTGAAGAGCGTGCTAAGTTGATGTCAAACCTCAAAGAAGGTTCTGTCGTGCAGGGCGTAGTGAAAAATATTACCGATTACGGCGCCTTTGTTGACTTAGGTGGCATTGACGGCCTCTTACACATTACCGATTTGGCCTGGCGTCGCGTGCGTCACCCAAGCGAGATGTTGACTGTTGGTCAGGAAGTTACCGCGAAGATTTTAAAGTTCGACCAAGAGAAGAACCGTGTTTCACTCGGTGTGAAGCAGCTTGGCGATGATCCTTGGGTTGGTATCGCGCGTCGTTACCCACCAAACACCCGTTTATTCGGCAAAGTAACTAACTTGACTGACTACGGTGCGTTTGTTGAAATTGAAAGTGGAATTGAAGGTTTGGTCCACGTTTCGGAAATGGATTGGACCAATAAGAATGTCGCGCCAAGCAAAGCTACCGCATTAGGTACTGAAGTTGAAGTAATGGTGCTTGATATTGATGAAGATAAACGCCGTATTAGCTTGGGCATTAAACAGTGCAAAGCGAATCCTTGGGAAGAGTTTTCACGTGGGCAGCAAAAAGGCGATAAGTTAACTGGAGCAATTAAGTCAATTACCGACTTCGGAGTCTTTATTGGCTTGCCAGGTGGCATTGATGGTTTGGTTCATCTCTCCGATTTATCATGGAACGAGCCAGGCGAAGAAGCCGTGAAGAAGTATAAAAAAGGTGATGAAGTTGAAGCGACTGTACTAGCAATTGATGTTGAGAAAGAGCGCATTTCGCTTGGTATCAAGCAGTTGTCTGGTGACCCATTCAATAATTACACTTCCACTAGTGACAAAGGCAGCATGGTTACTGGTACTGTGAAGAGTGTTGATGCTAAGGGCGCAGTCATTCATTTGGCCGATGAAGTCGAAGCGTATTTGCGTGCCTCTGAAATTTCAACTGACCGGGTTGAAGATGCACGTAATGTTTTGAAAGAGGGTGATTCTGTGACTGCAATGATTATTAATATCGACCGCAAGTTACGCAACATTAATCTTTCGATTAAAGCAAAAGATAGCGCTGATCAACAAGACACGATGACTAAAATGCAAGGTGAAGCGCAATCTGGCACAACTAATTTAGGCGCTTTGTTAAAAGCAAAAATGGACAACCAGGGCTAATTTAAATCAACGCTACTTTCATCTGAGGGTAGCGTTTTTTTTACTTATTCATCATGTCAGATCAAGAGCAACAAGCGATTACCCGTTCAGAGTTGGTCGAAAGCTTGGCGGAGCAATTTCCGCAGTTATTACCGCGCGATGTTGAATTGGCGGTTAAAACTCTGCTCGATACCATGACTCAAGCATTAGCCGAAGGTAAGCGAATTGAGTTGCGTGGCGTTGGTAGTTTTGTTTTGCATCATCGACCAGCACGTGCAGGACGAAATCCCAAATCTGGAGAAAAAGTATTAATTCCCGAAAAACGGGTGCCGCACTTCAAGCCTGGCAAAGAACTTCGTGAACGAGTCGATTATCAAGCGCATAAAGCCAAAGGTAGTTCGGGTGCTTAGTCGCTTTGGGCGTCATGATTCAGATTGAAACCGCATGGTTATTGCTCTTGCCGGTGTTGTTTGGTTTGGGGTGGCTAGCATCGCGGTGGGATTTTCGTTTAGAAAGCCGAATGGACGAACAAGAGCGCATGCGTCAACAGCGCTCAACTTTTAAAGGCTTAAGTCTTTTACTGAATGAGCAGCCTGATCAGGCTATCGAAACCCTCGTCAAAATTGCGCAACTTGATCCTGAGACCATCGAACTCCATTTTTCATTAGGTAATTTATTTCGCCGTAGAGGTGAAACTGAGCGCGCAATTCGAGTGCATCAGCATTTAGCCAACCGCACCGACTTAAAATCACGCGATCGCGATCACGCCGCTTATGAATTAGGCCGCGATTTTTTACGTGCTGGCTTATTAGACCGTGCCGAGGCCTCTTTAAACCGCGTGGGTGAAGGTAAATACGCCGTTCCGGCGAAAGAAAGTTTATTAGAGATGTATCAAGTTGAGCGCGATTGGAAAAAAGCCATCGTTGCCGCCACTGAGCTTGCTGCCCTACAAAATAAAAGTCATCAAATAGAAATTGCCCAGTTTCATTGTGAAATAGCCCAAGAGGCGTTGCGCAGGAATGATCTTCTCGAGGCCGAGCAATCGATTGAGCGGGCTTTACAGGCCGTTCCCAATCAAGCTCGCGCACTTATTTTGCAAGGCGATTATTTGCTAGCGATGGACCGGCCTGCACAAGCGATAGAGGCTTGGAATTTAATTGCCCAAAATCACCCTGCATATATGCATTTAGTGGCGGATCGTTGGATGGCTGCTTTCACTAGCTTAGATAGGGCTAAGGAAGGCTTAAATCAGCTCGCTGATTTATTGCCCACGCAAGGCTCGGGCGAATTGTTAGACATAGTGCATAAGCACACCATGAACTTATTGGGTGCAAATGCAGCAGAAGCGATGTTAGTTGAAGTCATGCAGCATTCGCCTAGCTTAAGCGCATTAGCAAAGTTAGCAGAAACCCGTTTGACTTTAGCAAAGACTGATGGCCCAGCCACACGCATCACCGACTTACAGGCAACTCTAGGGTTGCTAAAACTGCGTACAACCTCATTAGCTCGCTATACCTGCGGTAATTGTGGCTTTAGGGCAAGACGTTTTTATTGGCAATGTCCGGGCTGTAATCATTGGGAGGCATACTCCCCACGTAGATCAGAGGGCGCGATTAGCGGCCCATCTGCGTAATGTTGACCTGTGCTAAAGGCGTAAGGATAGATTCATGAAAGTGACCATTGTTGGTAGTGGATATGTTGGGTTAGTAACTGGTGCCTGTTTAGCTGAAATTGGTAATGATGTTTTTTGTCTAGATCTGGACCCGAAAAAAATAGCCACCTTAAATTCAGGTGGAGTGCCTATTTTTGAGCCTGGCCTCAAAGAGGTTATTGAGCGAAATCGCGCGGCTGGACGTTTGCAATTTTCTACCGATATTGCGGCAAGCGTGGCGCATGGCGAAATTCAATTTATTGCGGTCGGTACGCCACCCGATGAAGACGGTTCTGCAGATTTGCAGTATGTAGTATCTGCAGCACGTAATATTGGTCGTCATATGACATCCCCAAAAGTGATTGTTGATAAATCTACGGTGCCGGTGGGTACTGCCGACCGAGTGACTGCAGCAATTGCAGCAGAACTAACACTACGTAACGTAAATTTTGATCTATGGTCAGTAGTGTCAAACCCAGAGTTTTTAAAAGAAGGTGCTGCAGTCGAAGATTTTATGCGCCCTGATCGCATTGTGATTGGCACTGCTAGCGATGCTGCGGGCTTACGCGCTCGCGAACAAATGCGCAAGCTCTATGCCCCCTTTAATCGTCATCATGAGCGCACCTACTATATGGACGTAAAAAGTGCTGAGCTCACGAAGTATGCTGCAAATGCAATGTTAGCAACGCGTATTTCATTTATGAATGAGTTAGCTAATTTGGCTGATATCGTGGGTGCAGATATTGAGTCGGTTAGGCAGGGAATTGGCTCTGACTCGCGAATTGGTTATGGTTTTTTATATTCTGGTACGGGCTATGGCGGATCTTGCTTTCCCAAAGATGTTTCAGCGTTGAGTAAAACAGCACTAGAGCATGGTCGTGATTTAAAAATTTTGCAGGCTGTTGAGGTAGTGAACGAAGCCCAAAAAACGATCTTGATTGAAAAAATAGTGAAACGTTTTGGTAATGATCTAACTGGCTTGAAATTTGCTTTATGGGGTTTAGCTTTTAAGCCAAATACGGATGATATGCGTGAGGCTCCAAGCCGCGTGATTATTCAAGAATTAGTCCAACGTGGGGCTAGTGTCGTTGCTTATGATCCTGTTGCCATGGCAGAGGCACAACATTGCCTTGAAGCCGATTTTAAAGACAATCCGGCAGGCTTAAAAAAGGTTAGCATGGTAAATGGTTCTATGGATGCAGTTGACGCTTGCGATGCCCTGGTGATTGTGACTGAATGGAAGGCCTTCCGTAGCCCTGATTTTGAACAGTTGAAACAAAAGTTGAAAAATCCGATTATTTTTGATGGCCGCAATTTATATGAGCCCTTAACTATGCAAGAATTGGGTATTGAGTATTTTGGCATCGGGCGGCATAGTTAAGTCAGTCAGTAAAATTCACTAAAAAGTAAGATATAAGTCAACAAAAAGTAGATGGTCGAAAAAGCACAAGCCACACAATTTCAACAAACCCGTATTTTGGTGGTGGGGGATGTCATGTTGGATCGCTATTGGTTTGGCGATAGCGAGCGCATTTCTCCGGAGGCGCCCGTACCAATAGTTCAGGTAGCAAAAATTGATGAGCGTTTAGGTGGCGCTGCTAATGTGGCCCGAAATGTGGCAGCTTTGGGTGCGAAAACCAGTTTGTTGGGCGTAGTGGGGGTAGATGAAGCTGGAACTCGCGTGAGCGAACTGCTCTTAGCTAGTGGCGTTGATAGTCACTTAGAGCAAGATACCAAAGTACCCACCACGGTTAAATTGCGCGTCATTGCACGGCAACAACAATTGATTCGCCTTGATTTTGAAGAGGCGCCTAGTGCCGCTGCTTTAGAGCACAAATTGGCTCGTTTCGAATCATTACTTGGCGCAGTCGATGCAGTGATTCTTTCGGATTATGGCAAAGGCGCTTTAGATCAAGTTGCCACGATGATTTTACAAGCCAAGGCCAAACAGAAAATTATCTTAGTTGACCCCAAAGGAAGTGACTTTGAACGTTATCGGGGCGCAACAGTTATTACGCCGAATCGCGGTGAGTTGCGACAAGTCATTGGCAAATGGACTAGTGAGGATGAACTTACCGAACGGGCGCAAGCCTTACGACGTTCCTTGGACATCCAAGCCTTACTTCTAACCCGTTCAGAAGATGGCATGAGTTTATATACCGATGCCGGTGTCAGCCACGTGCGTGCTCAAGCCCGCGAAGTATTTGATGTCTCTGGTGCGGGCGATACTGTTATTGCGACCTTAGCTGTAGCGCTTGCAGCTGCTTGGCCGCTTGAGCGAGCAATGGCTTTGGCTAATCGTGCTGGCGGAATAGTAGTAGGCAAATTAGGTACAGCAACAGTAACTAGCGAGGAATTACAGTGACTATTATCGTTACCGGCGCCGCTGGTTTCATCGGCTCTAATTTAGTTGCCGCACTCAATGCGCGCGGTGAGCGGCAGATCATTGCTGTTGACGATTTGACTCAAGGTGATAAATTCCGCAATATGGCCGATCTGTATATAGCTGATTATGTCGATAAGGCTGCCTTTATTAATGGCTTTAAAAAAGGCTGGTTTGGTCAAGTTAGGGCGGTTTTCCATCAAGGCGCCTGTTCAGACACTATGGAGAGCGATGGCGTTTTCATGATGGCAAACAACTATCAATATTCAATTGATGTTTACGAAACTTGTATGGCGCAAAAGGCTTCTTTCTTATATGCCTCTTCAGCTGCGGTGTATGGCGGCTCTGAGCAATTTGTAGAAGACCGTCAATATGAAAAGCCACTGAATGTATATGGTTATTCAAAATTTTTATTTGATCAATATATGCGTGCCAAGTTTGCTGAGAATGCTAATCCAGCACAAGTGGTTGGTCTCCGTTACTTTAATGTTTATGGTTCGCGTGAATCGCATAAAGGCCGAATGGCATCCGTAGCATTTCATCAATTTCACCAGTTTAAAAAACAGGGTTTTGTGAAATTATTTGGCGAGTATGGTGGCTACCAGTCTGGTGAACAAAGTCGTGATTTTGTTTCGATCGAAGATGTGGTTAAAGTCAACTTATTTTTCTTTGACCACCCTGAAAAAAGTGGCATCTTTAATTTAGGTACTGGTCAAGCCCAGCCTTTTAATGACGTCGCTTGTGCAGTAGTGAACTCTTTACGCAAAGCCGCGGGCGATCCGCCACTGAGTCTGCCTGAATTAGTTAAAGCGGGTTTGATTCAATACATTCCGTTTCCGGATGATTTAAAGGGCAAGTACCAGTGTTTTACACAAGCGGATATGCAACAATTGCGCGCTGTTGGCTATCCTAATGACTTCCTCAATGTTGATCAGGGCGTCAGTCACTATGTTGACTGGTTGTCAGCAAATGCTGATTTTTTAGCTCAACCGATCTAATCCTGTTTTTTTAGTCAACTCACTTTCTCCGATTTCGTTGTAATGCTTCGCAGGCTTCAGCTTGCGACTCATCATTAACGTGTCATTTTTTGGAGAATTTATGGATTGGAATTTGAATTCAGTTTTGCGTAATCTATTTTTAAAGCTGGCTTTTGTCACGACACTTATTGCATCTTGGGGGATGCTGCATAACACTGCAGTAGCATCTAATGATGGCATTAACGTGAATACGGCTAGCCAAAGCGAGCTCGAAAGTATTAAAGGTATTGGGCCAGCGCGAGCGCGAGCAATTATTACTGCGCGAGATGAAGGGGGTATTTTTCAAGATGCTGATGATTTGCAGAAGCGTGTCCGTGGCATTGGTTCTAAATCTGTAGAAAAATTAATTGATAACGGTTTGTCGATTGAGGCGGCTGGTGGGTATCGCGACACTAAAAGCAAGGGTCGCACTGAGTATGCTGGCGGTCGTCGCAAGCCAACTAATAAAGGTACTGAGCGTGAAAAGGCCTACTCAGGAAAAGCGTCACAAAGAAATTAAGCCGCAGCTCAGGCGCCAAATCAGCTAATCTCGTGGCCCTAAGTGCAGTAATTCAGCTCACGGCAGGTAATTTCCAATGTGGCTAAAATGAACTAATGAATTTGCCTGCCGTTCCAGACTTAGCCCCGATTCCTGCTTATCTTACGATTGCCGATACCGTCGGCAATACGCCATTGGTCCGTTTGCAGCGAATCCCTGGATCTGTAGGTGAGCCCCGTAATAACCTCATTTTAGGTAAATTAGAAGGTAATAATCCCGCGGGCTCGGTAAAAGATCGTGCAGCCTTATCAATGATTCGCCGTGCACAAGAGCGTGGCGAAATTCAACCAGGCGATACCTTGATTGAGGCAACGAGTGGTAATACGGGGATAGCCTTGGCCATGACAGCAGCGATGTTGGGATACAAAATGCTCTTGGTCATGCCGGAGAATCAAAGTCTAGAGCGTCGCCAAAGTATGACAGCGTATGGCGCCGAATTAATCTTAACTTCTGCTTCTGGGGGCATGGAGTTAGCGCGCGATTATGCCGTGCAACTGCAGCGCGAGGGTCGTGGCCGCTTACTCGATCAATTTGCCAATACCGATAATCCCCGTGCTCATATAGAAACGACGGGCCCTGAAATTTGGCGAGATACGCATGGTCAAGTTACGCACTTTGTCTCAGCCATGGGCACCACTGGAACAATTACTGGCGTCTCTACGTACTTAAAGATGATGAATCCAGCGATTCAAATTATTGGTGCACAGCCTGCTGAAGGTTCGCAAATTCCGGGAATTCGTAAATGGGCGCCAGCTTATTTACCGAAAATTTATGAAGGTGAGCGCGTCGATCGTATTGAATACGTTACCCAATCGGCTGCAGAAGAAATGGCACGTCGGATGGCTGCGGAAGAGGGAATTTTTTGCGGCATTTCTGCGGCTGGCGCTTTAGTGATTGCTTTGCGGATTGCGCAAGAAGTAGAAAATGCCACCATTGTTTTCATTGTTTGCGATCGTGGCGATCGCTATTTGTCGACAGGTGTATTTCCCGCTTAATTGGGGAGATTCGTTTTCTGCCGTTTTTTCTTAGCGCTAGCTTTTGATTTAGTCGAATGCATTGGGGTTATTTGCTTTTCAGCAGTCCTGGATTGAGTGGCTTGAGAAATAACGGGGACAATACTTTTATTTTCATAACCCAAGGCTTCTGCAAATTCCGCCACACTTTGGGCATAAAAATAACTGCGGTTGTAGTTAACAATACTAAGAAAATTCGCTAGACCGACCACATAACGAGTTTGTTCAAGGCCATTTTTATCAAGATAGGGTAAATCAACAATGAGCGCTTTGCTTATTGGGCTGACCCCACCCATTTGCAGATCCCCACGCTCAGATGCCAGGATCCCAAGCCCAATGAACTCCTGAATAGTGTGTTTTGGGTTGGGTTCGCCATCGGCAAGTTGTGCAGCGGCAGCAACTGCTTGTGAAGTCGGCAAAAGCGAGAAGTAAATTGGCATCCCAACTTGCCAGCCTTGTTGTTGTAAAAAATTGGCTACGCTAGCGATAGAATCTTTAGCGCTGACTTTTAAATCAATCCGCTTATCACCATCACCATCTTTAGCATAAGCGCGAATACTGCTGGGCATAAATTGGGGTAAGCCAATAGCGCCAGCATAAGAGCTATTTTGGTTGAGACATTGATTGAATTCAGCCTGCTTAAAATTAGTGCCAGTATTGCTTTCTGCCCAGCAAAGTAAAATTAGTTCTTTAATTTGGTCGCGGAATAAAGCTTTACGAGTAGCTTGATTGGGGGTTGGCGGGTACTCAAAGGCGAGAGTGCTTAAGACATCTTTGACTCGGAAGGCCCCTAATTGCCGCCCATAAATTGTTTCGATACCAATAATTGCCACAATTAAAGGGGCTGGCACCCCAGTGCTGGCTTCGGTTTGGCTCAAAAAGTCGCGATTTTGTTCCCAAAACACTTTAGCTGCTTTAAGGCGAACGGGCTCAATAAAACGAAGGCGGTAAGCAGCCCAATTCTTTTTAAATTCCTTAGATGGGGGTAATACCAATTTCTTAATACTTTGAATCGTTTTAGTATCTTGAAAACCAGCTTCCAGGATTGGTAGCGGCAAACCTTCATTAGTTGCTACTTGCTGTAATAATGCGGTCAAGTTTGTGGCGAAATTGGGATCAATGGCACTTGTTTCGCTTGCTTGATCCGCGGTAATCGTGCTTTGCGCCAAGGGTACTGCAGGAGCTGGAGGATTAGATGGGGTACTGCAGGCTGTACAGCCGAGTACGATAAAAATGCTGGCGGCAATGACAGTGAAAACGAAGCCGCGATTTACAGTACGTAGTTGATGAATGGAATTAAGTTTATTCATAGAGCAGAAGTAGTTTACCGTTTAGATGAAAAGGTAGTAAAAATGACCACCGCTTATATCAGTCATCCGGATTTTCTTTTGCATGAAATGGGCCCCCATCACCCCGAGTGCCCTGAGCGCATCCAGGCTATTGAAGATCAAATAATCCAAAGTCGCATTGATGGTTATTTACAGCGGATCGACCCCCCGTTGGCAACCGAAGCGAATTTAGAATTAGTGCATGGTGCTGATCATGTTGAGTTTGTAAAATCGCACGCGCCAGACAATGGCTACTACATGCTCGATGGCGATACTATTATGAATAGCGCATCTTGGCAAACCGCATTGCGTGCTGCTGGTGCAGCGATTGCCGCAGTCGATGCGGTAATGAAGGGTAAGGTCGAAAATGCCTTTTGTGCGGTACGGCCACCAGGACATCATGCCGAGCCGAATCGAGCGATGGGGTTTTGTATTTTTAATAATGTGGCCATTGCGGCGCGCTATGCCATGCAGCAATATGGTTTAGAGCGGGTGGCAATCATTGATTTTGATGTCCATCATGGCAATGGTACTGAGGCTGCATTTCTTGACGATCCGCGTGTGTTGATGTGTAGTTTTTTTCAGCATCCGTTTTATCCCTATAGCGGCCTAGAGGCTGCCGATAATATGATTAATATTCCCTTACCAGCAGCAACTACCGGCAAGATAGTACGCGAGTTAGTTGACGCAGTATGGTTGCCACGCTTACGGGAATTTAAACCGCAACTGATTGTGATATCGGCCGGATTTGATGCCCATCGTGAAGATGATTTGGGTCAAATGGGTTTAGTTGAGGACGATTACGCATGGATTACCAAGCGCCTAAAATTGGTGGCGCATGAATTTGCCGAAGGTCGAATTGTGAGTTGTTTAGAGGGGGGCTATAACCTTTCTGCACTAGGCCGCAGCGTGGTTGCGCATTTAAAGGCTTTGGCTGATTTATAAGTAAATTTGCAGAAATAATTTCTGGGGTCAAGATGACAAGTATTTTTGAAAATGGATTAGAACGTAACGCGGCTAATTACACGCCGATGACACCGCTGTTATTTGTTGAGCGAGCGGCAGATATATACCCCAACCATTTAGCCATTATTCATGGGGCCTTAAGCCAAACCTGGAGCGAGACAGCTGCGCGTTGTCGTCGCTTGGCTAGCGCCCTCAGTAAACGGGGGATTTCCACCGGAGACACGGTAGCGGTCATGTTGCCAAACACGCCACCAATGGTGGAGGCTCACTTTGGGGTGCCGATGTCTGGAGCGGTGTTAAATGCCTTGAATACCCGTTTAGATGCTGAAGCGATTGCCTTCATGTTAAATCATGGTGAAGCTAAGGCGGTGATCGTAGATCCTGAATTTGTACCAACCATGAAAAAAGCATTGGCCTTAGCGCACGCAGAAAGCGGTCGTGAGATTTTGGTCATTGATGCTGAAGATGTTGAGTATTCAGGTACTAGTGAAAAAATTGGCAACCTGACATATGAACAATTATTGGCTGAAGGAGATCCTGAATATAAATGGTCATTGCCAGCAGATGAATGGGCCGCAATTTGTCTTAACTATACTTCTGGAACCACTGGCAATCCGAAGGGGGTGGTTTATCACCACCGGGGTGCAGCGATCAACGCGGTTTCCAATATTTTGGAATGGGATATGGCAAAACATCCGGTGTATTTATGGACCTTGCCACTATTTCATTGCAATGGCTGGTGTTTTGCCTGGACTGTTGCGGCCCGTGCGGGCATCAATGTGTGTTTGCGCCGGGTTGAGCCACAAACGATTTTTGCAGCCATTAAAGAGCAGGGTGTGACCCATTATTGTGCCGCACCTATTGTGCACAATATGCTCGTTAATAGCCCAGCCGAATTAAAAATTGGCGTACCACGCGGAGTTAAAGCCATGATCGCGGGATCGGCACCACCCGCAGCCATTATTGAGGGCATGGAAATGATGGGCTTTGATATGACCCACGTATACGGCCTTACTGAAACGTATGGTCCTGCCGCTGTCTGTGTCAAGCAGGATGATTGGGAGCAACAAGATTTAGGTACTAGGGCACGTCTCAATGCGCAGCAGGGCGTGCGCTACCACTTGCAAGAAGCCTTTAAAGTGTTTAATCCAGAAACCATGCAGCCCGTGCCAGCTGATGGAGAAACCATGGGCGAAATTATGTTTCGCGGCAACATCACGATGAAAGGTTACTTAAAAAACCCACAAGCAACGCAAGAAGCATTTGCAGGCGGCTGGTTTCATTCGGGCGATTTAGCCGTAATGAATCCCGATGGTTACATTAAAGTAAAAGATCGCAGTAAGGATATTATTATTTCTGGGGGCGAAAATATTTCTTCACTCGAAGTCGAGGATGTACTTTATCGTCATCCTGCGGTTTTGGCAGCAGCGGTTGTTGCTAAACCAGATCCTAAGTGGGGTGAGACACCCTGTGCATTTTTAGAAATTAAAGCCGGCGTAACAGTGACAGTTGCCGAGATCATCGCCCACTGCAAGCAGCATTTAGCTAACTTTAAGGTGCCTAAGGCGGTTGTTTTCGGCGAATTGCCCAAGACCTCGACTGGCAAAATACAGAAGTTTGAGTTACGCAAACGTGCTGGTTCAGCGGCTGCGATTGATGTTTAACTAGCCTACTGCCAATGCTTGATAAAATAGAGCCCGTGGTATAGCACTAACTATATTCTCCAGCAGTGTTTTAAGTTCCTCAAGATTTATTCGTTTTCAAAGAGAGTGCAATGAAAATTTTAGTTGCGGTAAAGCGAGTCGTTGATTACAACGTTAAGGTGCGAGTCAAATCAGATCAATCTGGAGTTGATATCGCCAACGTCAAAATGAGCATGAATCCTTTTGATGAAATAGCCGTTGAAGAAGCGGTACGCTTAAAAGAGGCTGGTTTAGCTACTGAGGTAATTGTGGTTTCTGCTGGCTTACCGCAATGTCAGGAAACCTTGCGAACCGCTTTGGCAATTGGTGCAGATCGCGCCATTTTGGTTGAGACCGAGCTTGATCTGCAGCCTTTAGCAGTCGCAAAAATTTTACAAGCCATCTGTATTAAGGAAGCCCCGCAAATAGTGATTCTTGGCAAACAAGCGATTGATGACGATAGCAATCAAACTGGGCAGATGTTAGCTGCCTTATTAGATTTCCCCCAGGCCACTTTTGCCTCTAAAGTCATGGTTGCTGATGGTAAAGCCAATGTAACTCGTGAAGTCGATGGCGGTCTAGAGACTATTTCGATTAGTTTGCCAGCCATTATTACTACTGATTTACGCCTAAATGAACCGCGGTATGTCACCTTGCCAAATATTATGAAGGCCAAGAAGAAGGTCCTCGAGATCATTAAACCAGAAGACTTAGGTGTTGATGTGAACCCGCGCTTAAAAATTGTGAAGGTGGAAGAGCCGCCTAAACGCACTGCTGGCGTCATGGTCGCCGATGTAGCAGCTTTGGTTGATAAATTAAAAAATGAAGCAAAGGTAATTTAAATGAGTGCTTTAGTTCTTGTCGAGCATGATAATCAATCGCTCAAATCTGCAACCTTAAATACTGTTGCTGCTGCTTTAGCCTGCTCCTCCGAAGTCGATCTCTTGGTTGCCGGTTATGCAGCAGAAGGGGTGGCGCAAGCGGCGGCGCAAATCGTTGGCGTGCGTAAAGTCATTCTCATTGAAGCCGATTTTTTAGGCAATCAATTAGCTGAGCCCGTTGCTGCACAAATTTTATCATTGGCACCTGCATACGACTATATTTTGGCACCTGCTACCTCACACGGCAAAAATGTCTTGCCACGGGTGGCGGCTAAATTAGATGTTGCCCAAATTTCTGATATTACTAAGGTCATTTCCGGAGATACGTTTGAGCGACCTATTTATGCTGGTAATGCTATTGCAACCGTGCAATCGAGTGATGCTAAAAAACTGATTACTGTGCGCACTACCGGTTTTGATGCTGTGGTTGCGACGGGAGGTACAGCGAGCATTCATAAGCAAGCTGCAGTGGCAGACCCAGGGCAATCGAGTTTTGTAGGTCGCGATTTAACTAAATCAGATCGCCCTGAATTAACGGCGGCAAAAATTATTGTTTCCGGTGGACGTGGGTTAGGCTCAGGTGAAAAATACCATGAGTTGATTGAGCCTTTAGCCGATCAATTGGGTGCAGCCTTAGGAGCTTCGCGTGCAGCAGTCGATGCTGGTTATGTACCCAATGATTATCAGGTAGGTCAAACCGGAAAAATTGTTGCGCCCCAGCTTTATATCGCGATTGGAATTTCTGGCGCGATTCAGCATTTGGCTGGCATGAAAGATTCGAAGATCATCGTGGCCATTAATAAAGATCCTGAAGCACCTATTTTTGGCGTCGCTGATTATGGTTTAGTAGCCGATTTATTCACTGCAATCCCAGAACTTACTGCATTGTTAAAGAGCTGATTCGGCATTGCCATGACTTACCATGCGCCAGTGAAAGAAATGTTGTTTGTTATGCAAGAGTTGGCGGATTTAGCTAAGGTAGTGCAATATCCTGCCTATGCTGAAGCTGGTGCCGATGCAGAGCTGGCCCCTGCAGTATTAGAAGAGGCGGCAAAATTCAATGAGACTGTGATTGCGCCGCTTAATTGGGCGGGTGATAAAAATCCCAGCACTTGGAATAACGGCATCGTTAGTATGACTGCCGGCTTTAAAGAAGCCTTAAAGCAATATGCGGAAGCTGGGTGGCAAGGGGTGATTCATCCTGCTCTGTATGGCGGGCAGGGCTTACCCAAATTGATTGCGACTCCCTGCTTAGAGATGGTTAATGCGGCTAACCTATCTTTTGCTTTATGTCCCTTATTAACAGATGGGGCAATTGAGGCACTGTTAATTGCGGCCAATGATGATTTAAAAGCCCAATATTTACCGGCGATGATTTCTGGTGCATGGGCAGGAACAATGAACTTAACAGAGCCACAAGCTGGCTCTGATCTTTCCTTGGTGCGCACCCGCGCCGAACCAGATGCCGATGGTAGTTATCGGCTCTTCGGTACCAAAATTTATATCACCTATGGTGATCACGATATGACCGACAATATCGTGCATTTGGTATTGGCTAGAACGCCGAACGCGCCTGCGGGAATCAAAGGTATTTCTTTATTTGTGGTGCCAAAATTTTTACTTGAAGCAGATGGTAGTTTAGGTGCGCGTAATGAAGTTGAGTGCATTTCAATTGAACATAAATTGGGTATTAAAGCGAGTCCTACTGCAGTTTTACAGTTTGGTGATCAAAGTGGGGCGAAGGGTTATCTGGTTGGTGAAGAAAATCGCGGCCTTGAGTATATGTTTGTGATGATGAATGCATCCCGTTTTGCAGTTGGTATTCAAGGTATAGCGGTGGCCGATCGAGCCTATCAAAAAGCGGTTGCATATGCCAAAGATCGCGTTCAAGGGCGCGATTTAGATGGCTCAGAACATTCTGTCAGCATCATTCATCAGCCTGATGTGAAACGGATGTTGTTAACGATGCGGGCTTACACTGAAGCAGCGCGCGCACTTGCCTATTTTGCTGCCGCACAATATGATGCTGCGCATGCTGCTACCTCACTTGAAATACGTACGCAGAGCCAAGCGCTCTATGAATTTTTAGTGCCAATCGTCAAAGGTTTCTCGACCGAAATGGCGATTGAGGTAGCTAGTCTTGGCATTCAAGTGCATGGCGGCATGGGCTTCATTGAAGAGACTGGCGCTGCGCAGTATTATCGTGATGCACGGATTTTGACAATTTACGAAGGCACAACAGCAATTCAGGCGAATGATTTGATTGGTCGCAAAACGGTACGCGATGGTGGCAAAGTTGCCCATGAATTAATTGCTAGTATCGTTGCTACAGAAGCTGACTTGAGGGCCAGCAATAGTAGTGCAGCACTTGCGGTGTTAATACAATTACAAATCGGTCGTTTGGCTTTTGAGCAAGCACTTAGCTATATTTTATTGCACGCTAAAGTAGAAATTAAAAATGTGTATGCCGGTAGTTGTGCCTATTTAAAGCTTTGCGGTTTAGTCTTGGGCGCCTGGCAGATGGCCCGCGCACTTATTGCAGCAGAGCGTTTGCGTACTCAAGATCCCGTATTTTATGAGGCCAAAATGATTACCGCGCAATTTTTTGCCGAAAATTTACTGCCGCAAGCTAGCGCTTTGGCCACTAGCATCACTACTGGAGGCCCTATTACCAACGCCCTCACTAGTGAACAATTCTAAGGCGGATAAGCGCCGTATTTTATTGTGAGAGTTTGCGTGCTTCTGTCAATTGGCTAATAAAAAATTGCTCAAATGCAATCGCCAGAAAAGTCATCATTACCCCAGCGCCGAAAACCAACGAAAAAATAACAGTTAAAACGGTAAGCCAACCTGATCGAGTAGCTTGGTTTGGTGCAATCAACGGATTGAATTGAGCATCCCAGCGCTGATCGGGACGTAAGCCAAAGGCAATCGTCGTCAGCCAACTCGCCTCTAAAGAAATAAAACCCAGGGTCAGTAATATCCAGCCGAGTGTAGAATTTAATTCAGCACCCTGTAAGATGATCCAGCCGCTGCAGCCTAAAAGTAGCGCGAGTAACTGCACCCAAGCCCACAATGAAGTAGGGCCGCGCAAATAAAAACAGTTCAAGCCTGTGCCTGGCAACAGTAAGCCAAGGGCGCAAAAAAACAGTTTTGATTTACGTTTAATTTGGGTAGTAGGCAAGTAGCGTTATTCTCTTAATTCTTTTTTGGGTTTATAGAAGCAGGGCGTTGGATAAAACTGAGTACCTCACGGTCACGTCCAATAATCAGTAGGCGATCACCGTCACGCACCAAATTACGGTAGTCATTGAGCTCATACAGAAAATCATTTTCTAATTCATTGCGCGGGCCAGAACATGAGATGCGCGTGCTAGCTACGCGTTCAATGCTAATACCCCGTGCTTCTTCGACAATCTCACCAGTAAAACGGTTGCAACCGGTAAAGCCACTGATGTTGAGGCTCTGGGCGGCAAATTCAAATTGAATAGGCTGACCCGCATCCCCTTGAGGAATCGGGCGCTGACGCACCTCTCCGGCCGCATTAGGGGGTAAATTCCAGCGCATGAGCTCCCACTTGGTGCCGCGTAACTCTGCATAAGGCGGGCTTACTCTGGCAGCGCAAGGTGGGGTGAGGCTACTGCAGGCCGTAAAGAGAGCCAATATGCAGCTGCTCAGGATGACTTTTAGGGGTAGCGAGGAGCGCCCTGTGCAGGACCAAGATAGCGCATAAGTTGTTGTTTTTAAGGGGTTTTTCATGGCTAGCTGCTTATTGGTCAAGGAATTCAATGGATCAAAGCTCGGTTTTCATCTAGAATGTGGGGTTCTCTGCTCTGGCATGAGTCATTAATAACCCGTTTTCATTTTAGATTTTAAGGAATAAGTATGGTCGTCATTCGACTGGCACGCGGAGGTTCTAAGAACCGTCCCTTTTATAGCATTGTTGCAACCGACAAACGCAATCGTCGCGACTCGAACTTTATTGAGCGCCTGGGCTATTTCAATCCTAACGCTGTTGAATCAGAGCAGGCCATGCGTATTGCGCAAGAGCGCATTACTTACTGGACTACCGTTGGTGCACAAATTTCGCCGACTGTAAAACGTTTGATCAAAGATCATCCCGCTGCTGTAGTTTAAGCTGAGGTGGCTGATTTACTGCCTGACGATTTAGTTGAGTTAGGCCAAGTTCAAGACGCACAAGGCTTACAGGGCGGAATTAAAGTCCGCCCTTTTTCTCCTGATCCTGTTGCACTATTGTCAATTAAGTCAGTTTGGTTGTCGTTGCGACCCCATTTGGCGGTTGATGCGGCCGGTGAAAAGTCTGCTAATTCGGTTTTTTCCCCACAAGAATATTGCGTTAAACAGGCCAAGAACCACAGCGGCCTAGTCGTACTGCACCTCGATGGAGTAACTGATCGTGATGCTGCCTTAGCTTTAAAGGGCGGCCGTATTTTAGCGAGACGCAGCGACTTTCCTCAGCCTGAGAATGATGCGTATTACTGGGTTGATTTGATCGCCTGTAAAGTCATTAATCTCCAAGGGGAAGATTTAGGCGAGGTAATGGAGATTACCGATAACGCCGCGCACCCGATCTTGTCAGTAGGCCCAAAACCCATCCTGATTCCCTTTGTTCCTGAAATTATTAAAAAAGTTGATTTATCTTCCCGTACCATTGAGCTTGATTGGCAGGCTGATTGGTAAGAAATGGGCTTAAATGCGCTTTGATGTGGTCTCAATTTTCCCGGAAATGTTCTCTGCGTTAACTCAGTGGGGGATTACTGGGCGTGCTTGTGAGCAACAGCTAACTAGTGTAAGTCTTTGGAATCCAAGGGATTTTTCTACTGATTCCCGTAAAACTGTCGATGATAGAGCTTATGGTGGCGGCCCTGGCATGGTGATGATGGCTAAGCCACTGGAAGATACGGTTGAGGCAATTCAGGTGCAACATCAATTACTTGGTATTCGTTCAGGCCCAGTTTGCCTGTTAGCCCCCCAGGGAAAACCATTTTCGCAACAGATAGCAGCAGATATCCTCAGTTATGGTAATTTAACCCTCATTTGCGGTAGGTACGAGGCAGTTGACCAACGTTTTATAGAGCGAAAGGTCGATTTACAGCTTTCATTGGGTGATTTTGTGCTTTCCGGGGGTGAAATACCCGCCATGGCGATGATGGATGCCGTGATTCGCTTAATTCCCGGCGCCCTTGGGGATCAAGAGTCTGCAGCCCAAGATAGCTTTATGAATGGCCTTTTGGACTATCCGCACTACACCCGACCAGAAATAGTTGGTAATTTATCTGTTCCGGACGTGCTTTTAGGCGGACATCACGCTAAAATAATGAGTTGGCGTCGGCAGCAGTCTTTAGCGCTGACAAAAAGGTTACGACCAGATCTCATTGAGTCTGCTCGTGCAAAAGGGTTATTAAGCCAAGAGGATGAGCAGTTTCTGCGTTCTCTAGCTTAATGAAATGGTTTAACTGCATCCTCTATCTGGTCCGCTCTAAGGTAATTACTACTGAGAGGTAAACGGGATTCAACGCAGACATGATGTTTAAGGAGTTGTAATGAATTTGATTGAAAAAATTGAGCAAGAAGAAATTGCTCGTCTCAGTGCTAATAAAAAAATGCCAAGCTTTGCACCTGGCGACACCATTGTGGTTAGCGTCAATGTGGTTGAAGGCACACGTAAGCGGACACAGGCTTTTGAAGGCGTCGTCATTGCGAAGCGCAATCGTGGCCTGAACTCAAGCTTTATTGTGCGGAAAATTTCCTCTGGAGAGGGAGTAGAGCGTACCTTCCAATTGTATTCACCTCTTATTGCTAATATTGAAGTGAAACGCCGTGGTGATGTGCGACGTGCCAAGCTTTATTACTTGCGCGATCGCTCAGGAAAATCTGCGCGTATTAAAGAAAAATTGCAAGCCCGCGTTAAAGCGGTGGTTGCTGAAGTTGTTGAGGGACCTGCCGCTGAATAAGGGCGATCTTTTAGTAACTAAATCAAGGCGACTTCGGTCGCCTTTTTTATTGCCCTAAAATAGCTTGATGTTGACTAAACTTTCTGTGCCATCTACTTCGATTGCCGTCCCACCTGGCTTTGATCCACAGGCAGTGCCAATTCAGTCGAATTGCGCAGGCGAGAAGGCAATAGCAAATGGTCAGCTGCAGCCTGATCAATTGCGGCAACGTTTTATTGCTCCACCCCCATGGACGCCAGAAATTACCGATGAAAATCGCCATGTAATGGCCAGTGACATTATTGCGCAGCGCCAAGAACAAGGCCTGTCGACCCAAGCTGCCGTGCTCATTCCGCTGGTCTTACGAGCTGCTGGTATTGCCGTTTTATTGACCCAAAGAACGGATCATCTGCACGACCATGCAGGTCAAATTAGTTTCCCCGGGGGGCGGATGGAGTCGAGCGATAGTAGCCCTGCGCTTACCGCCTTACGCGAAAGTTATGAGGAGGTTGGCTTAGTTGCCGATCGGGTTGAGTTGCTGGGCCAATTGCCAGAGTATTTAACAGTCTCAGGGTATCGCGTTACTCCCATAGTGGGTTTAGTGCAGCCACAGGCTAATTATGTATTAGATACTTTCGAAGTTGCCGATGCCTTTGAGGTGCCTTTAGCATTTTTGATGAACCCCGCCCATCACCAAGTGCGTGTGGCAACTAGCGAGCATGGGAGTCGCCGGTTTTATGCCATACCCTTTGAAAATCGTTTTATTTGGGGTGCTACAGCAGGTATGCTGCGCAACCTTTATCATTTACTCAAAGTATGATTTTTTTCTCTATTCTCTTCGCTCTTATTGCTGAGCAATATCGACCAGTCACTGCGCAGCATTGGGTGCGTCGGTGGAGTGTTGCTTGGTTAGATTGGGTAGCCAAAGAATTTAGTGGCAAAACGGGGCAAGGCGCCACCCCAGTTGGGGCTCGTCTAGCTTGCTTAATCGCATTTATTTTGCCGACCTTCTTAGTTTTTATCATTCATATCGCTTGTATGATGACATATCCAATTTTGGCTTTCTTTTGGAACGTTTTAATTGTGTATTGGTTTTTTGGTTTTCGTCAATTTAGCCATTCCTTTACGGCGGTTCATCAAGCTATTCAAAACCATGATCTGCCCGCGGCACGCCTCGCACTGGCTGAGTGGTATGGACCCGATTTGGCAGTTGCCCATTTAAATGAAATTGAGATTATTTCGCTAGCTTTAGAAAAAGCCATTATTGGCTCGCATCGCCATGTGTTCGGTGTATTTTTTTGGTTTCTGATGCCCCTTGGACCTGGCGGCGTGGTGTTATATCGTTTAGCTGATATGGCAGCCGAGCGTTGGGGAAAGCACGTGCCAAATTCATTCCATTTAGAAGCAGCAGCACGCCATTTCTTTTATGTGCTCGATTGGGTGCCGGCACGTTTAACAGCGATGAGTTTTGCTTTGGCGGGTAATTTTGAAGACACTATTTATGCTTGGCGCTATCTCACCCATAAGTGGGCCGATGAATTATCAGCGGTGATTTTAGCGGCTGGTAGTGGTGCTCTTGGCGTGCGCTTGGGTGAGCCTTTGCGTGAGCCCGATAGTGAAGAGGCTTTACGCATGGCCGAAGCAGGCGAGGCGCCGATTTACGATGTAGGACTTGAGCCGAGTGAAAGAACTTTGCGCTCTGCAATTGGTTTAGTCTGGCGAGTGATTATTGCTCTGATGATTTTGTTGGCAATGTTGACCATCGCTGTTTGGCTGTAGAAATTCCCATAATTTGGGTATCAGCAGTTTGCGAGTCTGAGCGCAGTTGACGAAATAAAGTCAAGCGCTCTGGCGCAATACGGTGTTTAGCAACTGCCTCACGAATCACGCAGCCTGGCTCTGTTTCATGGGCGCAATTATGAAAACGACAGTGCCCAAGATAGTCTTTGAACTCGCGAAATGCATGTTGTAATTCACTCACTGATAAATGCGCAAGACCAAATTCTTGAAAACCGGGTGAGTCGATGAGGGCGCCTAATTTGCCGTCTGCTATACCCCATTCACTTGGTAAATCAAAGTAGCGACAGGCGGTAGTAGTATGTTTACCCGTATCAAGGCGTACCGAATACTCTTGGGTGACAGCTGCGGCATTGGGCACCCAGCGATTGAGTAGGCTTGATTTGCCCATACCCGATTGGCCAACAAGTACAGAGACTTTTCCTTGCAGTGCGCTATGAAGTCGCTCGAGTGATGCTGCATCAAATTTTGCTGAGACTTCACTCACTGGATAACCCATGCGTGCATAGGGTTCAATTAAGTTACGGGCGGTTTCAATTGAGTCGCTTAAATCACACTTATTAAGCAAGATATGCAAGCCGATTTGATTAGCCTCTGCTGCCACTACTGCTCGCCCTAGTAGGTCTGGTGAAAAAGCGGGTTGAGTTGCCAAGACCACAAGAATTTGATCAACATTAGCGGCGATTAATTTACTTTTAAATGCATCGGAGCGATAAAGTAAATTACGTCGGGGCTCGATTTCAATTAAGCGTGCTTGAGTAGTAGAACTATTTTCTAATTGTAAAATATCACCAACGGCACCCAAGTGGCGTTTGCCTGGCGTAGTGACTTCGATTAGTGGCCCACTATGCGATGGACAGGTGGCACCATCGGGATGTAAGGTTTGGGCTAAATAATGCCTGCCATACGAGGCTATTAGTAAGGCGCGACTAATTGACATAGAACGCAGGCCATTGGACTCAAGATAGGATTAGCGGCATTGCTGTAAATTGGCAATGCGCAGGGGCGCAGGAGGGTGTGAACTATAGAAGGCGGTATAGATAGGATCGGGAGTTAAGGTTGAAGCATTGTCTTGATACAGCTTTACTAAAGCAGAAATTAAGTCGCTAGCAGACGATTTTTCAGCCGCAAAGTTATCCGCCTCATATTCGTGTTTACGGGAAGCTAGGCTATTAAGTGGGGTGAGGAAAAATCCAAATACGGGTGATACCAGCATAAATAAGGCCAGTGCTAATCCACCGTTATATCCAGCGAGACTCGGTGTCACGCCCAGTTCAATATAGAACCAGGGTTGTGCGCTAAGCCAGCCTAAGAGCGCCAGTACCACTAAGCTAAGGGCGAATGACACCAATAAACGTTTGCGAATATGTTTGCGTTTGAAGTGGCCTAACTCGTGCGCTAAAACTGCTTCGACTTCACCTGGATTTAGTTTCTCAATTAGCGTATCGAAAAAAACAATCCGCTTCGCCTTACCAATTCCCGTGAAATATGCATTGCCGTGGGCGCTACGCGTACTGCCATCCATGACAAAGAGGCCTTGACTAGCAAAGTCACAGCGCTTTAAGAGTTGCTCAATTTGGATTTTGAGGGGGCCATCTTCAAGGGCTTTAAATTTATTAAAGAGCGGCGCAATAAAAGTGGGGAAGAGCCATAGTAATAAACCATTAAATGCAGTCCAGACAAACCAAGTCCACAGCCACCAGAGCGGGCCTGCCTCAGCCATTAAGCTGAGGATTACCCACAGCAGTGGCAGTCCGAGAGCAGCCCCTAAGCCTAAGCCCTTTAGTAAATCGAGCCAAAATATTTTTGGTGTCATGCGATTAAAGCCGAAGGCTTCTTCCAACTTGAATTGTTTGTACCAACTAAAAGGTAGATCGATTACCCCGCTAATGATGAAGATACTGCACAGTAAAGTGATCTGTTGCAAAATGCCGTCCCCAAGTTGTTGCGTCAGTATTTGATTTAAATATTCAAGACCCCCTAAGAGCGTGAAGGCGATTAAAACGATAGCGCTCAATATGCTTTCGAGGTTGCCTAGGCGTAATTTAGCGATGGTGTAGTCGGCAGCCTTTTGGTGTTCTGCTAAGGAGATCTTGGCCGCAAACTCGGTTGGGACGGCATCACGATATTGAGCCACATGCCGCAGCTGGCGCTGAGCAAGCCAGTAACGCATGCCAAAGCTAAGAAAAAAGGCAATCAAGAAGATAATTGTGAAGGTCATGAGATGATTATAGTTATGAGTGAAAAAACTGCCTTAAGCACTGCTAGTGAGTCATTAATCTGGGTTGATATGGAAATGTCAGGTCTTAAACCCGAAAGTGACCGAATTCTGGAAATTGCCCTTGTTATTACTGATGCGAACTTGAATCTACTGGCTACCGCACCCGTTTATGTGGTCCATCAAAGCGATGCGGTTTTAGACGGCATGGACTCCTGGAATACCGGTACACATAGTAAATCAGGCTTAATTGAAAAGGTGAAGGCCTCAACCTTTGATGAAGTCATGGTTGAGCAGGCTGCCATCGATTTTCTTAAGCAATACCTGAAAGCAGGAGTTTCTCCGATGTGTGGCAATTCAATTTGTCAGGACCGCCGTTTTATGGCGCGCTATATGCCTAAGCTAGAAGCTTTTTTTCATTATCGCAATGTGGATGTATCCACCATTAAAGAATTGGCGAAACGCTGGCAACCCAATTTAATGAAAGGCTTTGCGAAGCAGCAAGCCCATACAGCTTTAGCGGATATTTTAGAATCGATTGAAGAATTAAAGTATTACCGCGAAAAATTCTTTATTGCAGCTAATTCGTAAGCTCTCGCAAAAGCAGCCCAGCAGTACAGCAAAGCTATTTTTTCAGCGCACTTTTCGGTCGAAAAGCGTTCACCACAGTTTCATTGGTTTCCATATAGGGTCCACCAATGAGGTCGATACAATAAGGCACTGCGGCAAAAATACCTGGGACAAGTACTTTGCCATCGGCATCTTTAAGGCCTTCTAGCGTTTCTTTAATTGACTTTGGTTGCCCGGGTAAATTAATAATTAATGCCGCATGGTCGACAATTTCTCGCAGGACCGCAAGCTGCCGCGAAAGAATAGCGGTGGGTACAAAATGTAAGCTAATTTGTCGCATTTGTTCCCCAAAACCAGGCATTACTTTTGTGCCTGCTTCTAAAGTTGCTTCAGGGGTAATATCACGCCGAGATGGACCGGTACCGCCAGTGGTGAGGACTAAATCGCAAGCATATTCATCAACTAACTCAATTAAGGTTACGGTAATCAACTCTTGGGTATCGGGAATAAGGCGCTCGATAAAAACATGGGGTGAGAGCAGGGCACTGCCAAGCCAAGCGCGCAAGGCAGGGATACCTTCATCGGTATATACCCCTTGGCTGGCACGGTCGGAAATCGAGACCAAGCCAATCTTGAGTTCATTTGGCACGCTGCGTTGCCAAGCTTCGGTATGCTTCATTACGCTATTCTAGCTATTATTAGGGTATGTTTACATATACATCTGAGCAATTTCAATTAATAGTGCAATTTATGCTGGCAGAAGCCAGTCGCTTGGGGGCCAGTGATGCTGTGGCTGAGATCTCAGAGGGCCACGGCTTAGCTGTCACGACCCGGAAAGGTGAAATTGAGACTATTGAGCAAAGTCTCGATAAACAAGTGGGCGTAAGCCTTTATTTGGGGCAACGCCGCGGAAATGCGAGCACTAGCGACTTCTCACCAAGCTCACTCAGAGCCACCGTTGAAGCTGCTTTTCATATTGCCCAGCATACCGCCGAAGATAATTGCGCAGGCTTGCCTGAGTATGATTTACTCGAAAAAAATCCACTCAATCTCGATTTATTTCATCCTTGGGAGATTGAAGCCATTGATGCAATTGAAATAGCGCGAGCAGCTGAAGCAGCTGCATTTTCAGTGAGCCCGCAAATTCAAAATAGTGATGGTGCTTCAGTATCAACGCATCAAGGCCATTTTATTTTAGCTAGTAGCCAAGGATTTTTAAGCGGCTATCCCTATTCACGCCACTTTATTTCCTGCGCGCCCATTGCTAGTTCAACCGGAAAAAAACCTTCGATGCAGCGTGACGATTGGTATTCCAGTTCCCGTATTCCAGCGCAATTAGCGCCGCCTGCTGAAATCGGGCGTTATGCCGCTCAGCGTGCTTTAGCGCGTTTGCAAGCGCGATCGATTCGGACTCGGCGTTGCCCCGTTATTTTCGAGGCGCCAGTGGCCGCCGGTTTGTTAGGCTCCTTTGTTCAAGCTGTATCTGGCGGTGCCTTATATCGGCGTTCCAGTTTTTTACTCGACAGCCTCGGTAAAGCTGTTTTTCCAGCCCATTTAAATTTATATGAAAATCCCCATATCCCCAGCATTACCGGGAGCGCCCCATTTGATGAAGAGGGTGTACGCACACGGGCACGCACGGTAGTCGCAAGCGGCGTTTTACAAGGCTATTTTTTATCCACCTACACCGCGCGTAAATTAGGGATGCAAAGTACTGGCAATGCAGGGGGCTCACATCATTTGCGCCTCTCTAGCACTAACACCGCTGCTGGTGATTTGCCTGGACTGCTGCGAGCGATGGGTACTGGCTTACTCGTTACCGAATTAATGGGTCAAGGAGTCAATTATGTCACTGGTGATTACTCGCGCGGCGCCTTTGGTTACTGGGTCGAGCGCGGAGAGATACAGTATCCAGTTGAAGAAATTACCATTGCTGGGAATTTACGGGAGATGCTGCTCGATATTCAAATGGTCGGGAGTGACGTTTTAGTACGAGGCTCGAAAGAAACGGGCTCGCTGTTAATTGGGTCAATGACGATTGGCGGTAAATAAGGAGGCGCATTACTGCGCGCAACTATTTTTTTCGCTCTAAGGTTAAAAAACGGAAACGAATTTCACCTTCTTGACCTTCGACACATTCAACTTCTTGCCAATCTTGCGGGTCAGGAACTTCAAAAAAAGTATCGCCGGCAACCTCTAAATCAATTTCGGTGAGGTAGAGTTGATCGGCTTCTGCAAACGCCTGCTTAAATAATTGTTCACCGCCAATAATAAATACGCGCGGAACGTCAGCAAGCTGCTTAAGCGCATCCTCTAGAGAATGCACTACTTCTACCCCAGCCAATTGCAAATTGAGGTTGCGACTGACAACTAAGTTACGTCGTCCTGGCAATGGTCGACCGATTGAATCCCAAGTCTTTCGTCCCATAATAATGGGGTGACCCATGGTGACACGTTTAAAGAATTGCAAGTCGGCAGAAATCTTCCACGGAATTTGATTATCTTTGCCAATGACGTGATTACGGGTGCGAGCAACGATAAAAGCAATAGCGGGTTTAGTCATATGTACTTTAATTTAGATGGCAACAGGTGCCTTAATGTGGGGGTGCGACTGGTATCCAATCACCTCAAAATCGTCAAACTCATAGTCAAATAAAGAAGCGGGCTTACGGCGAATTTGTAGTGTTGGCAAGGGAAAGGGTTCACGGGCGAGCTGCAATTCAACTTGGGCTAAATGATTGTTATAGAGGTGGCAATCGCCACCAGTCCAAATAAAGTCACCGACTTCTAGACCTGCTTGCTGTGCCACCATATGGGTAAGGACTGCATAACTGGCTATATTAAAAGGCACACCAAGAAAAATATCAGCGCTACGCTGATAGAGTTGACACGATAGCTTATTGTTGGCGACATAAAATTGAAAAAAGGCATGACAGGGGGCAAGTGCCATGCGCGGAATGTCAGCAACGTTCCACGCCGATACAATCATCCGGCGTGAGTCGGGATTAGATTGCAGGGTTGCCATGAGCTCTTGAATTTGATCAATATGTTGACCATTTGGCGCTGGCCATGAGCGCCACTGATAGCCATAAATAGGACCTAGTTCGCCATCGGGCGCAGCCCACTCATCCCAAATAGAAACTCCACGGTCTTTGAGCCACTGGTTATTTGTACTGCCATTCAGAAACCACAGTAATTCATACACAATTGATTTGAGGTGAAGTTTTTTGGTAGTAACCATGGGAAAACCCGCAGCCAAATCGAAACGCATTTGATAGCCAAAAATCGATTTAGTGCCAGTGCCAGTGCGATCGGCTTTATCAACCCCTTGCACCAATACTGCTTTCATTAAGTCATGGTATTGGCGCATCAGCGACAGTCTTCAGGTAATTAATCAAAAACCGGTGATTCAACACCAAGCACTTTATGTAACTTAGTTGAAGTCGTGGTGTATTGCAAGTGCACTTTTTTATCGGGATAAATGTATTGCACGCTACCAAATGCTGCTAAGGCAGCCTCATGAAAGCCCGACAAAATCAGTTTTTTCTTACCGGGATAAACGTTAATATCGCCCACTGCAAAGATTCCTGGAATGGTGGTTTCGAAGCGCTCAGTATCAACAGTGAGTTGTTTGCGATCGATACCTAAGCCCCATTCAGCAATTGGACCTAATTTAGGGGATAAGCCAAAGAACACTAGCAAGGCGTCGAGGGGCATCCGGCGCGTAACGCCGTCACTACCCGTCACTTTGATTTCGCTTAGTTTTCCAGCTTGCTCTTCAAAGCCAGTAATTTGGCCCACTTCAAATTGCATTTCGAGGTTGGCACATAACTCTTTCATTTTGGCAACCGAGCTAGGAGCTGCTTTAAAGCCATCACGGCGATGAATTAAGATAACGCTTTCAGCCTTGCCAACAAAATTCAGCGCCCAGTCGAGAGCTGAATCGCCGCCGCCGCAAATGACAATATTTTTATCATTAAACTGCGCCGGATCTTTGACGCGATAAAACAGTTGTTTATCTTCGAATGCTTCAATGCCATCGATCTTAATTGTGCGTGCTTGAAAAGATCCTACACCAGCTGCGATAAAAATCGTTTTAGTAATAAATTGAGTGCCCATTGAAGTAGCCAGATCGAAGCGGCCATCGCTCCGCTTTTGAACTGCAGTCACCTCTTGTCCCAAGTGAAACTGCGCCTCAAAGGGCTCAATTTGCTTCATTAAATTATCAGTGAGTTCCTGTCCAGTACACATCGGTACTGCAGGAATGTCGTAGATCGGCTTATCAGGATATAACTCAACGCATTGACCACCAACGACTGGTAATGAATCGATAACATGCGCTTTAATTTCTAACAAGCCCAGCTCAAAGACTTGAAAAAGTCCAACGGGTCCGGCGCCAATAATAACGGCATCAGCTTCAATGGGTGTGAGTGACACAAATAGTCCTAAAAAATACGGTTGCTGGTTTACTTAACTAATTCGTTCAGTTTATCTTTAACGTCTTGCCATTCATCCGCATCGGGTAGAGGGGCCTTTGATTTAGTGATTGAAGGCCAAAGGCGTGAGAGTTCAACATTGAGTTTAATAAACGCTTGCTGATCTCCAGGGACATCATCTTCTGCATAAATGGCATTGACCGGACACTCAGGAACACAAACAGCACAATCAATACATTCATCGGGATCGATTGATAGAAAATTGGGACCTTCGCGGAAACAGTCGACTGGGCAAACATCAACACAATCAGTATATTTACAGCGGATGCAGGATTCGGTGACAACGTAAGTCATAATTTAGCTGGGTCAGTAAAAGCCTATAAATGGCGAATACTTTATTTTAGCCGAAATGGGGCTTAAAGCGCAGACCACTCGAATTTCCAGCTTGTTGTAAAGTTTAGGGATGAATACAATCCAAACCCCCAAAATCTTAGTTGCAAGGTCTATTTTCCCAGATGCCTTGGCTGCGTTACGTCAGTCTTTTGAAGTCATCGATAATCAGGCCGATCGTGTTTTCACGCCAGCAGAGCTGCAAAAATACTTAAGCGAAGTCGATGCGGCCCTAGTAGCTGGAAGCGAGCGTATCGATGCGAACGCATTAGCCCAGGCAAAAAAATTAAAAATTGTTGCCAATATCTCAGTCGGCTATAACAATTTTGATGTGCCAGCGATTACCGCTGCAGGTGTTATGGCAACAAATACACCTGATGTCTTAACGAATACCACCGCCGATTTTGGCTTTGCACTACTGATGGCAACTGCTCGGCGTGTGACTGAATCTGAGCATTGGATTCGTAACGGCAAGTGGGATCAATGGTCGATTACCCACAATCCTTTAGGAATGGATATTCATGGCAGTACATTGGGCATTATTGGCATGGGCCGAATTGGTCAAGGGATTGCAAAGCGGGCTTTAGGCTTCGGTATGAAAGTAATTTATAACAATCGTCGCCGCTTACCCGAGGCTGATGAAAAGGCCTGTGGAGCCACTTATGTTGACAAAGAGAGCTTGCTACGTCAAGCTGATCACGTCATTTTGGTTTTACCCTATTCCGCTGAAAATCATCACACGATTGGCGCAAAAGAAATTGCACTCATGAAGCCAACGGCGACATTGGTCAATATTGCGCGTGGCGGGATCGTTGATGACGTTGCTTTAGCGCAAGCGTTGCGGGAGAAGAAAATTTTTGCTGCTGGTCTAGATGTGTTTGAGGGCGAGCCTGTAGTGCATCCTGATTTATTAAAACTGAGTAATGTAGTTTTAGCGCCGCATATTGCTAGTGGTACAGAAAAAACGCGCCGCGCAATGGTTGATTTAGCGATTCAAAATGTGCGCGCTGCTTTAGCAGGTGACAGACCGCCAAGCTTGATTAATCCCGAAGTCTTGAAGTAATTTTTTGCACCAATTGGTCGAGAGGAATCTTCTCGACCAAGGGTCAGTTGTCGGTTTCTTCCGGAACTTCTTTAAGGGCTAACTCGATACCACCAAAATTATTGGCAACCCAGTTATAAACCTTGCAAGCGACCCACAGCAAACCAAAGCCAAGAATCGCATTGAGAATAAGGGCAGACAGTACCGTAAACCCTGGGATTGCGCCATCACGAATAAAGGCGACAAAGAGGGCCAAAAGGACGATTGGTACCGAAAAACATAAATAAACCAAAACCAAGGTTTTGGCGGTATGCATTGGATCTAGGAAGGTTATTTCTTTTTTAGTTAATTTCGTCATGCCGTAATCTTAAAGCAGTCCTTCAAAAATCTCTACAGTAACTAAATCTCCCACTTCAATATTGCCTTGCTCGGCTGGCAAAACAATAAAGCAGTTGGCTTCACTCATCGAGCGCAAGATTCCGGCCCCTTGGCTGCCAGTGGTACGAACGGTAGCTTGCCCGGTGTCATCAAGCGTAACAATACCCCGTTGAAATTCGGTGCGCCCAGGTTTTTTGCGAATGGCTTCACTGGCCCGGACCTGAATGGCAGGAATAGTGGTCTGGGCGGCACCATTCAATTGCAATAGTGCTGCACGCACGAATTGATAAAAGGTCACCATCACGGCAACAGGATTTCCGGGTAAGCCAAAAAATAAGGTACTTCTTTGAGGTTCTTGCGGGTTGGCGTTGTTAAAAATAGGTTTTAACAGTCCAAAAGCCATTGGCCTTCCAGGGCGCATTGCAATCTGCCAAAAGCCTACATCGCCTAATTCTTGCAAAACTTGCTTCGTAAAATCAGCTTCGCCAACGGAAACGCCGCCCGATGAAATTAAGACATCGGCCTTTAGCGTCGCTGCACAAAAGGCCTCTTTTAAGGTAATCGGATCGTCTTGCACAATTCCACAATCAATAATTTCTAGATTGAGGCGGGTAAGCAAGCCTATCAGGCTATAGCGGTTGCTATCGTAAACACTACCCGAATCCAGCGCTTGATCAAGGCTGCGCAATTCATTACCAGAGGAGAGAATGGCTACGCGTAATTTGCGCCGTACGGATAAGCTTTTAACGCCCAAAGAGGCGGCTAGACCTAAATCAGATGGTCGCAAAATACGCCCAGCAGGAATGGCAACTTGTCCCAAACGCAAATCTTCGCCTTGCAAGCGGCGATTTTCTCCCGTCCTGACGGCATTCGCTGGAAATAGTAAGGCATTTTCTTGCGCGGCGTTAGCGCTAATTTCAGTAATGAGTTCTTGGGGAATGACGGTATCGCATGCGGCAGGCATGAGTGCGCCAGTCATTATTTTGATGCATTCTTGAGCACCCACTTGGCCTAAATAGGGTGTGCCAGCAAACGCGGTACCAACAATCTTTAATTTTTTCTGCTCTGCATTACTGGGGTCATTGTTGCCACCGTTGAAGGCATAACCATCCATGGCTGAATTATCTGCATTAGGAACATGCATTGGCGATAAAAGATCTTCGGCCAGAATGCGATTAACCGCATCTTCAAGTTGAATCGTTTCCTTGGCGACACTCCCATTTTTTTTGTCTCCCTCGGCGATTAATTGATTAATTAGCTCGCTGAGAATGCGGCGGGTCTCGATAACAGATAAGGATCCAGCACGGGTATTAAGAGTCATGATTTAGTTTTTGCTTCGAGGTAGGCCAAGGCTTCTAGAGAAGCTAATTCTGCCGGTGTATTGGCATTCGCAAAGCACTGTTCATTTTCAAATAGTACTGCACTACTATTTACCTTCTCAAACCAGCGGTCAATTTTGCGCTCACCACTAGCCAAAAATTGTTCAAGCGACAAGCGCACTGTTTTTTTCAGCAGACAAAAAACGGCTTGATTCCATCGATGTCCTGTAGAGTCCACAGTACGTGCATACACTAAATCAAAATGACCACGTAGTAACTCAGTACTTAAGCGGGAACCTAAATCCAGCGGAAACAGCGGAGAATCGCAAGGTACCGTGAGTAGATATTCAGTCTGGCAATGCTGCAGACCCGACATAAAACCGGCTAGCGGGCCAAAATACGATGGCATTGATTCTGTTGCATTGTCATCAGCAATAACGGGGTAGCCATAGTTTTCATAATTAGTACGATTGCGATTAGCATTAATGAGTACGGTGCTAACCTGACCCTTGAGGCGCGCAAGTGCCGTTTCGATCAAAGGTTTTTTGAGGTAGGGTATTAAGCCTTTATCAGTTCCACCCATGCGCTCCGCACGACCACCCGCTAAAACTAAGCCAGTAATTACTGCGGGTGGTAATGAAGCTAGGATTGCGGCCATACAGGAATAATCTTAGCCGCCGATGTAAGACATTTCAACCTTACGCCCAGTTGAATTTTCGGTTGGCGTGTGTGAACCGCGGATTTCCGAATAGTGATCATCACGTTTAGCCCAGGTATTCATGATGGCATTCGCAATTTCTAAGTCGCTTTTGTCAGAGCGTAATAGTGATTTGAAATCGACGCCTTGATGTGCAAATAGACATAAAAAAAGGTGCCCATCAGTTGAGAGCCTAGCGCGGGTACAGGCATGGCAAAAGGTTTGCGTAACACTAGAAATAACGCCAATTTCGCCACCGCCATCGACATAGCGCCAACGTTGAGCGACCTCGCCAAGATAGTTTGGCTCTAGTGATTGCAAGGGAAACTGCGCATCAATTAGCTTGATGACATCGCGGGATGGCATCACTTCAGCCATATTCCAACCATTCGAGCTTCCTACATCCATAAATTCAATCAAGCGTAAGGTAATGCCAGAATTGCGAAAATGCTGTGCCATCGGCAAAATCTCCTGCTCGTTCACCCCTTTTTTGACGACCATATTGACCTTAATGGATTCAAAGCCAGCTTCTTTCGCCGCTTCAATACCATCTAGTACATCGTCAACCGCAAAATCAACATCATTCATCTTTTTAAAAACGGCATCACTGAGTGCATCCAGGCTAATCGTGATGCGTTGCAAGCCAACATTTTTTAGTTGTTGCGCTTTTTTTCTTAAGAGACTCCCATTGGTCGTGAGGGTAAGGTCTAATTTTTGTCCTGATGGCGTGCGAACCTCTGCCAGCATTGCCACTAAAGACTCTAAATTTTTTCGTAAAAGCGGTTCACCACCAGTCAGGCGAATTTTTTCCACACCCAGGCTAGTAAAGATTTTTGTCATACGGGTGATTTCCTCAAAACGCAGTAATGCATCTTGAGATAAATAGGGATAATTTTGATCGAAGATCGATTTCGGCATGCAATAAGTACAGCGAAAATTACAGCGATCGGTTACTGAGATGCGTAAGTCACGTAAGTGCCGCTGACGTAAGTCTGTCGTTTCAGCATGCGCCCCTTGCAATACTGCTGGAATTGCCGCTTGGGCACCAACAGCATTGCTAATGGGAATAATGCGCGGATTGGCTCGATCAACCATACCTAAATAAGTTTATACCTAGTTAGCCTAGAAATAACAGGCTAGTTTTTATCAATCATTTTTTCTTGGCCACCCGTTTCTACTAAAACCATTGGACCGCTGGGCAAGTTCATTGGTGGCTTAGGGATACGTTCGGTACGCGGTTTAATGGGTTCGGCATTCATTTGCGTTTGCGCTTCTGCTAATTTAGACGCATCAGTGCCAACCCAGACCATGCCTGCTGATTGCACGACTTGTACTAAAGGTGCTTCTTCTAAGCGCGAGAAGGAGACCTTAGGTAAAACAGCGGCAGGCTGAGGCGCCAATGAAGGTGCTTGCGTTGGTAATGCGACAGCAGGGGGATTCGATGCTGGCACAAAATTAGCAAGAGGCTGAGCGAGCGGTACACCACTTAAATTATTTTGCAGATCGTGCAGGGGCAAAGAAGCAGAATTACCCGCCATATGTGCCATACCTACTGGTGGCCAGTTGGTAGGTGAACTAGCCTTGGCTTCACTGGCAACTACTGGATTTTGTTCGGCTTCATTAGACGCAGTGTCAGCACGATTATCACCACGCTCACGTTGACCGCGACCGCGCCCACGGCGATTACGACCACGAGGGCGATCTTCACCATTGGCGTTAACTACGGGGGCGCTATCAACACTGGCTAGATCATTCGTCACAGCATTAGTAGCGCTTGCGCTGCCTTCCGCGTTGTCGTTACTATTTGGGTTGACTGGACGTTCGGGACGGTTGTTGCGGTTTCGTCCGCGGCCATCTTGACGGGGTTTTGCTTCACGCCCATTGGCCTCAGCAGGAGCACCTGTTTCATTAGTAGCTGCTGTTGCTGGACGTTCATTACGGCCACGGCGATTGCGACCACCACGTTCATTGCCATTGCGTCCTTCACGTGCTCCGCTAGGACGAGGACGTGCTTCAGGTGTTGCGACAGTTATTTCTGGGGTTGAAGTAAATAGTTTCTTAATGAAACCCATAAATCCACCGCTTGATTCTGCCACTGCTTTTTCGTTACTGGCAGATGCACGCGCCGCACGAGGTTGGTTCATTGGCGCCGGTTGACTTGGCGTAATCCCTTTAACCGCAGCCTCAGGCTTTACTTTGACTTCTTCTTTACGACTCACAATCGTATCGGCTTCTAATTCAGTGGCGGCTTCTTGTGCCATGATGTAGCTGGCTTTTTGATCATCCAAACGGGGATCATCGTGGCGTAAGCGCTCTAATTTGTAATGCGGTGTTTCAAGATGTTTATTGGGAACCATCAAGACGTTGACCTTAAAACGACTTTCAATTTTGATGACTTCAGCCCGCTTCTCATTAAGAAGGAAAGCTGCCACTTCCACAGGAACTTGCGTATGAATAGCTGCTGTGTTGTCTTTCATCGCCTCTTCTTGGATGATGCGTAGCACTTGCAAAGCAGATGATTCGGTATCGCGAATATGGCCAGTACCATTACAGCGAGGGCAGGTAACATGACTACCCTCTGATAGTGCTGGGCGCAATCGTTGCCGTGACATCTCCATTAAGCCAAATTTAGAAATTTTGCCCATTTGTACGCGGGCCCGATCATGGCGTAACGCATCGCGTAAGCGATTCTCAACATCTTTTTGACTTTTCGCAGACTCCATATCGATAAAGTCAATAACGATTAAACCCCCTAGGTCGCGTAAACGCATTTGGCGGCCAATTTCTTCAGCAGCTTCTAGGTTGGTGCGGGTGGCGGTTTCTTCAATATCCGACCCCCGGGTGGCACGGGCGGAATTCACGTCAACCGAAACTAGGGCTTCAGTATGGTCAATCACAATCGCGCCACCTGAAGGCAGCGGTACCGTACGCGAGTACGCAGTTTCAATTTGATGCTCAATTTGAAAGCGGGAAAAGAGCGGGACATCGTCTTGATAGCGCTTGACGCGGGGTAAGTTATCCGGCATCACAACCGACATAAAGGCTTGAGCCTGCTCGAAAATATCGTCAGTATCAATTAGAATTTCGCCAATATCGGGTTGGAAATAATCGCGAATGGCCCGAATCACCAAGCTAGATTCAAGATAAATTAACAGCGGCGCGGAGTTGCTTTTGGCTGCTTCATCAATGGCTTTCCAAAGTTGCATGAGGTAATTCAAGTCCCACTGCAGCTCTACCGCATCTCGCCCAATTCCGGCGGTGCGCGCAATGATGCTCATACCTTCGGGAACTTCGAGTTGACCCATGGCTTCACGGAGTTCTTGGCGATCCTCGCCTTCAATGCGACGGGATACACCACCCCCCCGGGGGTTATTAGGCATGAGGACCAAATAACGCCCAGCTAAAGAAATAAAAGAAGTAAGCGCTGCGCCTTTTTGGCCGCGTTCTTCCTTTTCAATCTGAATAATGATTTCTTGACCTTCACGTAAGGCATCTTTAATGGATGCAGTACGAACGTCAACGCCTTCTTTGAAATAGGTGCGAGCGACTTCTTTAAACGGTAAAAAGCCATGACGCTCTTCACCATAATTAACAAAGCAGGCCTCTAAGGATGGCTCAATGCGGGTAATGACCCCTTTATAAATATTGCCCTTGCGTTGCTCACGCCCAGCAGCTTCGATATCAATATCGATTAATTTTTGACCGTCGACAATCGCGACACGCAACTCTTCTTGTTGAGTTGCATTAAACAGCATGCGTTTCATAATTCTCTCCAAATGGGGCTGGAGGTCGATGCGCGGCGCGATGGAGATGAAATTAGGGGCATCCAAAGAACTAGGTTCTATTGGCCCCTTCAGGGCGTGGTTTAAAAGAGAACTAAGCTCTAAATCAGTTAGTTCGAATCGAGCCCATTACTGGGAATCGTTGCCACACCGAACGCTCGCCACAGCTACCCTCCTTTAGGGTCATCAATGTAGGCGCGCGCCTGAAAACTGTCATCTAATCGCGGGTCGCGGCATACGGCACGCCAACCCTGCGCCTCGTTAAACAGGGGAGGGGCAACCCTGGGAGTCTATTTCTGATGGTTGACTCCAACGCCACGATTAGGGATTCAAGTAGATATTCTCAGTTGAGCCCAATCTGAGCCAAATTGGCTAGTGCCTTGATTATAAGGCAGAAGTTCATAATAAGCATTCTCATGACTTCTATTTCCTCCGCTAAATCGCCGCTTGCGCCAACCGTCGTAATACAAACCATTGGCCCTGATGAGGCTGGTCAGCGTCTCGATAACTTCTTGCTGCGCTGGGCCAAAGGCGTACCTAAAAGCCATGTTTACCGCCTGATTCGCTCTGGTGAAGTGCGGGTAAATAAAAAGCGGGCTGAACCCGCTACTCGACTCATTGAAGGCGATATCGTACGTTTACCACCCGTGCGGATTGCCACGCCGGAGCGCGTACAGTCAGGTCAAAATGCCGCGCGGGCGCAGCAATATGCGGCCCAAATGCCAATTTTGTATGAAGACGAGGTGCTCTTGATTATCGATAAGCCAGCTGGATTGGCGGTACATGGCGGCTCAGGAATTGCCTTGGGCGTGATTGAAACGCTGAGATTGACTAGGCCAGAGCTCCATTTTCTGGAATTAGTGCATCGCCTGGATCGCGATACCTCGGGCGTATTGTTATTAGCGAAACGCAGAAGTGCCTTGGTTGAGATGCATCGCCAAATTCGCGAAGGCTTAACTGACAAGCGATATTGGTTGATGGCGCACGGCAAAATTGACGCAGGCTCACGGGTGATGCAACTGAAATTCCCCTTACATAAATACCTTTTAGCCAATGGTGAACGGCGGGTTCGGGTAGATGCTGAAGGGCTTCCAAGTCACACTGCAGTGAGGGTTACGCAGGTATTTGAGGGCGATGCGGTAGCAATTAGCTTAGCAGAGGCCCAATTAAAAACTGGCCGAACCCATCAAATTCGCGTGCATTTGCAGCGTATTGGCCACCCGATCATAGGCGATGATAAGTATGGGCTAGAAGAGGAGGACCGCCGCTTAAAATCCAAACGGTTATATTTGCATGCCCATTTGGTCGGTTTTATTCATCCGCGCACCGGCGAAAAAATGCGCATTGAGTCGCCTATGCCGGCGGAATTCAACGCCTTATTAAAGGCGCTGAAGATCGGCGCAGTCATAAATGACAAAGTAGCAACGCCCTAAGCGACAAATCGGTATAGTGAGAAGTTATTTAATTTTAGGTTGGTGAAGGAATGACCGTTTGAACAACATGCTGCAGCAGGACCGAGAGCGACGTTACGATTTAATTGTCTGGGATTGGGATGGCACCCTGATGGATTCAACTCCCACCATCGTGCAATGCATCCAACAGGCTTGTCGAGATTTGGATTTAACAGAGCCCAACGATACTTTAGCTAGCTCAGTGATTGGTTTGGGCATCGACGATTCTTTGCGGCGCGCTGTACCTAGTATTGCGCCTGCACGTTATCCTGCACTAGTCGAGCGTTTTCGGTTTCATTATTTAGCCCGCGATCATGAATTGAATTTGTTTATCGGGATTCGTGAATTGCTCGAGCACCTCCGCCAAGCAGGGTTCTTATTAGCTGTAGCAACCGGCAAATCACGTCGCGGCTTAGATCGCTCATTAGATTTTCATGAACTAGATGGACTGTTTCATGCTAGCCGTACTGCCGATGAAACCGCCTCGAAACCGAATCCCGCAATGCTGTTAGAGTTGTCTGATATTTTGCAAGTTCCATTGCGGCGTATGTTGATGATTGGCGATACCACGCATGATTTATTGATGGCGCAAAATGCGGGAGTTGATAGTGTTGGCGTGACTTATGGCGCTCATCCGCCAGAGGAGCTGCGCGCTGCCAACGCCTTAATTTGCGTAGATAATGTCCACGAATTAGCACAGTGGTGCAAGCAACATTTGTACGAAAACAGTGCAAACTTAACCAAGAAAGTACAGCGGTGATGGATCCGAAGGAAAATTGGGAGCGACAGGCTCTTGAGCATTTACTGCTTGAAAATTTAAAAGAAACGCGTAAAGCTAGGCGCTGGAAAACGATTTTCCGCTTAGCACTACTGGTGTTAGTTATTGGCATCATTGCCCAGGTATTTGATTTACATATACCAGGACGGGGAATGAATATAGAAAAGCACACTGCTTTAATTAGTTTGGACGGCATCATTTCGCCAACTACGACAGCGAATGCAGTCGACGTGAACGCTGCCCTTGACGCAGCTTTTGAAAATACCAGTAGTGTCGGCGTGATATTACGTATTAATAGCCCAGGCGGATCACCAGTGCAGGCCGGGATGATCAATGATGAGATTCGGCGTTTACGGGCTTTGTACCCGCAAAAACCATTCTATGTAGTAGTAGAAGATATTTGTGCTTCCGGCGGTTATTACGTGGCAGTAGCGGGCGACAAAATCTTAGTTGATAAAGCAAGCTTAATCGGCTCCATTGGTGTGGTCATGGAAGGCTTTGGCTTTACTGGTTTAATGGATAAATTGGGCATTTCGCGCCGCTTGATCACAGCCGGTTCGAATAAAGGCATGCTTGATCCATTTAGCAAAGAAAATCCGAAGCAGGTTGAGATGGTGCAATCGATGTTAGATCAAATTCATCAGCAATTTATTACCGTTGTGAAAGCAGGCCGCGGCGCGCGCTTGAAAGAAAATACAGAACTATTTTCCGGGCGGGTATGGAATGGCGAGCAGGCAGTTCAATTAGGTCTGGCCGATGGTTTTGGTAGTGTGGATTCAGTCGCGCGCGATATTTTTAAGGCCCCAGATGTTTTGGATTACACCTTAAAAGAAAATTTTGCTGAACGGGTCGCTAAAAAATTTGGCGCAGAAATGGGCACTTCAATGGGTCAAGCGTTAATGAAAGATGCCAGCCTGAAATAAGCCATTTTTTTGCTGTGCATTTATGCCAATAATAAAAAAATCGCTGGACGGTTTTGTAATTCACTGGACATTTTTTCACTAGGGAAGCGTTTCCGCCACTCCGAGAGCGTGTAAGTGTGAATCGATTCGCTCGCTAGACTCAAATCGACGCCAATACATAAACGGGTTTCTGCAGATAATGCGTGCAGGCAAGCGTCGTACATTGCAGCATTGCGGTAGGGGGTTTCAATCCAAATTTGTGTTTGTTGCAAGCGCCGTGATTCCGCTTCTAGTTGCTTAAGGCGATTAATGCGTTCTTGGTTTTGATTGGGTAAGTAGCCTTGAAAGGCAAATTGTTGGCCATTTAAACCACTTGCCATCAGCCCTAACAAAATAGAGCTAGGGCCAACTAAAGGTTTTACGGGTGCACCCAAACCATGCGCAGCCAAAATTAATTCAGCTCCAGGATCTGCTACTCCAGGCACGCCTGCTTCTGACATGAGCCCCATGTTGTTCCCATCCACTAAGGCTTGCAACAAACTTTCAGGCCGTGTTTGCGAATTATATTTTGCATTCTGCGCTGCGCCACGCCATTCCAATAGCACTAATTCTTGCAAAGGCGTGCAGAGCGATGAAACAGAGTCAATGGCTTTTAAAAAAGCACGCGCAGTTTTGGCATTCTCCACAATCCAGTATTTCAACTCGGCCGCTTGAGTGATCGTTGCTGCAGGTAAAACCCATGACAATTGCTCGAGACGATCTTCTGTGCCCAAGGTATTGGGGATAAGAAAAAGTGTGCCGATAGCCATTTATTGATTGTGTAATGATGGTGTTGCAGGTAGTTCAAAGCCCGCATTACGTAATAAGCCACTTAAAGCAATAAGTGGCAAACCAATGAGGGCAGTTGGATCATCGCTTTGCACAGATTCAAGTAGGCTTATTCCAAGCCCCTCTGCCTTTGCGCTACCAGCACAATCATAGGGTTGCTCAGAATGTAAATAGGCCTCTAAGATCGCATCAGGTAGATCGCGGAACTTCACTGTAGTTGGCACACTCAGAGTGGTGAACTGTTCGTCGCGCATAAAACACAACGCCGTATGAAACTGGACAGGATTGCCGCGCATTAACTGTAATTGGGCTAAGGCCCGCTCAAAATTACCTGGCTTACCTAATACCGCGCCAAATAAATCAGCTACCTGATCTGAGCCTATCACCCATGCCCCCGGGCTCTGTTGCGCTATCGCCCTTGCTTTCAGTTCAGCCAAACGCAAGGCCAGAGCAAGGGTAGTTTCATGGGGTAAGGGGGTTTCATCAACTGCAGGTGTTTGACAGCTAAAAGGCAAGCCTAAACGGGTGAGTAATTCACGGCGATACGGCGAACTTGAGGCCAAAATGATTGGCGCTGGGTGCGTTGCAACGACGGAATTAGTCATGAAAAATAGCGCCTTGAATTAGACTGATGAGATGAATCGTAAACAAGTTTTACCTGAAGTTGAACTTTCTGCAACACCGCATGCATTACGGGCGGTGGATTTTTGTGCTCTACAGACCTACCGTGGTGAGGGCAGATTATCCGTAAGCGCCTTGCCCCGCGTGGCTCTAGAGCTAGATATCAGTAATCCAGATGATGGCTTTGATTGGCAAATCCAAACCCAGTTTACGGCTAATCAGGCCGGTGATCTCGAGCAAACGTTGCGTTTGAGGCTCAAGGGGCAAGCATCTATGACGTGTCAGCGGTGTATACAGGCTTTTCAGTATTCTTTGAATGTGGAGCGCTTATTTATTTTTGTTGCCGATGAAGCGGCCGCGGATGCCTATCCAATTGAAGATGACCTATTCGATCCCTTGGTCAGCAGCACCCATTTCGACATATTGGCGCTAATCGAAGATGAAATTCTTTTATCCTTGCCGTTGGTGCCAAAACACCCTGAAGCCAGCTGTTCCACAAGCCCCTTATTAGGCACAGTTGAAGAGCCCGAAAACCCCTTTAAGGTCTTGAAAAATATCAAGAAATAGCTCTAGTGGCGGGGTTTATTGGCGCCCTCAATATCTGCCCATAATTGCCCAGAGTCCCGTATTTAGAGGCGTTTTTATGCTAGAATGCCCCCTTGTTTAGGAGTCCAATATGGCCGTTCAGCAGAATAAAAAATCCCCCTCAAAGCGTGGCATGCACCGCGCCCATGATTCTTTGACCGTTGGTGCGTTAGCAGTTGAAGCAACCACCGGAGAAACGCATTTGCGTCATCACATTTCCCCCAACGGTTTTTACCGTGGGCGGAAAGTGGTTAAAACAAAGAACGATTAATTTTTTCATTTAATCAATTGAAGCGGCTTTAAATTGGCCGCTTTTTTCTTGGCTAAGCAAATTTGGCAACCCCAGCGCCCATTAATTCTCTGATAAACGTCAGGATTGCAGTGGATGCAATGGGCGGAGATCATGGGTTAGCAGTCACCGTGCCTGCGTCTCTGGATTTTCTCCAAGCACATGCCACTGCTCATATTATTTTAGTCGGTGATCCCCAGTTACTGGCCCAAGCGTTAGTTAAGGCGGCGCCGGAGTTAATGACACGGATTGAGATTGTTGCCGCTAATGAAGTAGTACTGATGGATGATCCGATTGAGATTGCTTTGCGGCGCAAAAAAAAATCATCGATGCGCCTCGCCATTGAGCAGGTAAAAGAAGGCCGAGCGGAAGCAGTTA
>JBAXGQ010000002.1:0-64662 GCA_037139315.1 Burkholderiaceae bacterium | reverse complement strand
CCGTCTTTTTAGCTAGCGCAGCGCTGCTCGCTATTATTTATTTACCAGAAACCCGTCGCATTAACTTGCACCATTAACTTCGGCAGTGCGCGCTTAAAAATGCTTCAAGTTCTCGGACGGGCAAAACATCATTGAATAACACATCCCGATTTGCCTGTATTTGCGCAACGATACTGGCACGGTAGGTCGAGTCCTGTGCCAGCCTTACTGCAAGCGCGATGTACTCTTCAGTTGAGTGGGTGATTAATTCAGGCAAATTAATGCGCTGTAAAATTCCAGCAGCAAGCCGTCCGCGCATAAATTCTCCGGCCATCGTTACGATCGGTAAATCACATTCAATGGCTTGCATGGCGGTATTGAAACCAGAAAATCCCAGCGTATCTAAAAATACATCGGCCTGCTGCATCAGGCTAAAAAAATCTGGGCGCTCAAGCCAAGGAATAAATACTACGTAATCACTTAACTGCAGTTGCTCCTTAGCAAAGGCTTGGGTTAGCCGTGCCTCAAAGCGCGCTGTTAAATTGGCTTTGCTACTCGCCACAAAAAAGACGAACTGGCAGGCCCCTAAGCGACGGGCAATTTCTACCAAAACACAGTCGAATTGCGCAGCATATTTAAAAATGCTGCCTGGACAAACCAAAATGGGTAATTTTGTATTGATGCCAAAGTGCGCTAAATTCACTTCAGTGGGATTGACACTCAGCCGCTCATAGCAACAGCCTAAATTTGACAAGGCCAATAATTGTTCTGAATAGTTATTGGGCGAAGCCGCATTTTCAAAACACTGTGCCGAAACAAAATAGTCCATCGTCGGTAAACCGGTGGTTTCTGGATGCCCCCACATCACCAGTTGCAATGGTGCCAATCGTAAGCTGGCCAGTTTGGTTGTCATTTGATCCATGCCAACATCGGGATAAATTAAGACTTCAACTTGTTGGGCTAAGATCGTTTCAGCCCAATCGCTTACTGCCGTCTTACCCTCAATAAATGAAGTTGCTAAAGAGCGTGCTAGTTGCGTTTCTTGATCGTGCACCCGCCCTAAATAAAAGAAAATTAATTCAAATTCGCTACGCTTTAAATGGTGTGCAAGGCCTCTTAAAAAAGCATTCCATACAGGGTGGTCGCATAAATAATGGCTCACAATGCCCAAACGGATTCGTCCGCGGACCGCAAAATCGCGGGCTTTGTAACCCTGGCTTTGCTCCCAATTTGCCATTAAACGACGGCATAACTGACCATAGGTGGCCATTAATTGACGATTGTTTTCTGCTTGATAAGCCAAATAAAACGGTTGAAAGCTACCCACCACATCGGGTCCAACCGCAATCCCTAGCGGACTGCTGGTATTGCTTTCACGCGCAGCAAACCAAGCGTCTAATGCCCCTAGGCTAGCTGTAAATTGGGTGCGAGCAATTTGTGGATCGACGTCAAAAGCCGCAATTTGTGGAATTTGGAGAAAGGTTCTTGCCCACTTGGCGCGCGCTAACTGCGGGTTAATCGCTAGCGCTTTATCGCAACTAAGAGTGCCCTCCTGCTCTTGACCCATATCCCCCAATAAAATACCGCGGTTATACCAAGGGTCGGCAAGGCCGGGATTTATTTCAAGCGCTTTTTCGTAACACTGCAATGCCTCCAGCGGTTTTTCTAAGGCCTTGTAAGTATTGCCTAAATTATTATAAGCAAGCGCATGATTTGGTTGCAGTTGGAGTGCTTTTTCATAACTTTGTACCGCTGCGGCATACTCGCCCAAGGCAAATAAAGCGAAGCCTTGGTTCAGATAAGCCTCACAAAATTGGGCATCAACCCGAATTGCTTGCGCAAAATAAATTAAGGCATTGCGATAATCGTTCTGTTGAATTAATAACAAACCAAGATTGTTATAAGCCTCAACAAATTGCGGATTTAAATCAATTGCCTTGTTATAGCTTTTTAACGCAGCCGCTAAATTTCCTAGAGCGCTATAGGCATTTGCTTGATAGAGATAAGCGAGCGCTGATTTAGGGCTTAAGGCTACCCCTTTTGTAAACCACTCAAGCGCTTCTTGGTTTTTACCAGCCTGAGCACATTGAATGCCAATTCCGGTAATGGTCTCAAACTCGCTAGCCATGGGTAGTAATTTTCAATCGAAAAAAGTGGTGCCCCATGTCCGACTCGAACAGACCACCTACTGATTACAAATCAGTTGCTCTACCAGATGAGCTAATGGGGCATGTAGCCATTTTAAACTACTTATGTGCTACCAAGGGCGAGCGCCAACGGAGCACCATACGCTTGAAATCTTCCTTCCAAATGCCTAAACGTGAAAGCTCGTAGTCTTCACCAGTTGAACCAGCAAAACCGGCTAAAGCCGGCCAAATTGGCAATATAAATCCTTGGAGTTTTTTTTCTAAAACGATTTTTTTGAAGCATTGTTCAATTGTCTGCCGCAGAGGATCATTAACCTGTAAATAGGCTTGCGCGAAAGTTTCGCGATAAAACGCCTTATCAACGATAAAAAAACGGGTATCAATATGGTTTAAGGTATAGGGCTTAAATTTCGTCACATTCGAAAAATCAGCATTACAAATAAATCTGCCATTCCAATACCGTAGGCAAGCTGAAAAGTTTTTTATCCACACTTTTGAGGTGCACTTAATAAAAAAACTAGCTGCCTGCAAGTGCTTAGAATGATCTAAAGCATAGTTAATGATTTCACCTTCACCATACCCTTTACCAAGCTTAGCAACAAGAGCAGCATCATTTTGAAAATAGAGGCATTCAATTTTCGCTTGGGGAAAATGGGTGCGCATAATGTTAGATAAGTCAAAATTAGAACCATCGCAAATCACCATTTGAATCTCTGGCGCAAGCTGTAGCCATTTACCAATCGCAACTAAAGTAAGTCGCAAGCGCTCATCAGGATCGCCAATAACGGGTTGCTGATCAGCAATCGTAATAGCCGAAGTAATTAATAAGGGAGGCAGCTGCATCTGCATATCCATGCTCATTAGACATTACTTAACAATTTTTAAGCTTGGTCGGCTAGGCGTAGTTTGCTTACTTTTACTGGTAGCATCCGCAGTAGTATCTGGGGTGATTGCTTCAAAAGGAAAGGACATCCCTTGACCATTTTCGCGCGCATAAATTGCTAAGACATGTGAAATGGGTACAAAGACTTTTTTAGGTACACCACTAAAGCGGGCTTGGAAACTAATCCAATCATTTTCAAGCTGTAATTCATGGCATGCTTCAGTTGAGAGATTTAAAACAATCTCATCATTTTTAACAAACTCCATTGGTACTTCAACCTGCTGATCTACAAAAACTGCAATGAATGGGGTAAAACCAAAATCGCTACACCACTGATGTAGTGCGCGAATTAAATAGGGTTTGGTACTAGGGGTGTGATCGGCCATATGTTCGACGGGTACAAAACCCCTAGTTTAGGTCTGAGTCTAATACTGCTTAACGACGCATGACTTTTTCGGATGGAGTTAAAGCCTCAATATAAGCTGGGCGACTGAAAATACGTTCGGCATACTTAAGCAAAGGCGCAGCGTTACGCGATAAATCAATGCCATAGTGCTCAAGACGCCACAACAGCGGCGCGATAGCTACGTCAAGCATGGAAAAATCATCACCTAACATGTACTTATTCTTGATAAAGATTGGGGCTAACTGCGTTAAGCGATCACGGATTGCCAGGCGGGCTTTATCGTGTAACTTTTCTGCAGCCTTACCTTTTTCATTTTCCAAGCCAATGACATGAATAAATAACTCTTTTTCAAAATTAAAGAGGAATAGCCTGGCGCGCGCACGTGCAACAGGGTCGGGTGGCATTAATTGGGGATGTGGAAAACGCTCATCGATATATTCATTGATGATGTTAGATTCATACAAAATCAAATCCCGTTCAACCAAAATGGGTACCTGTGCGTAAGGGTTCATGACTGAGATATCTTCGGGTTTGTTGAACAAGTCAACATCGCGAATCTCAAAATCCATACCTTTTTCGAATAACACCAGGCGGCAGCGTTGCGAGAATGGGCAGTTTGTGCCCGAGTACAACACCATCATATGCAAATTTCCTTAAAAAATAACTTAGTGAATATTTTTCCAATAGGCCTTATTCAGGCGCCATGCCAAGACAGCAAATAGCGCCAAAAATAAGACTACCAAGACACCCAGACGCTTACGCTCTAGTTGCACTGGTTCGGCCATCCAGGACATGAATGCGACTAAGTCTGCCATATTATCGTCGTATTCTGCAGTCTTCATGGTTCCGGGGGTGATTTGCTCAAAGCCAATGAACTTTTTTTCCGTTCTTGCGGGGTCGTGCGGGTCTTTGATTTCGGCAAATTTAGCCCCCCGTTCACCCTGCAATTGCCATAGCGCATGGGGCATTCCCACATTGGGGTAGACCAAATTATTCCACCCCGTTGGAGTTGAATCATCTTTATAAAAAGTCCGTAAATAGGTATAAATCCAATCTGTTCCCCGAGCGCGTGCTTCAACCGATAAATCAGGTGGTGCTTTACCGAACCACTCTTTAGCATCTGTCGGAGACATGGAGATAGTCATTAAGTCGCCCAATTTGGCGCCATTTAAAATTAAATTATCTTTAATTTGCTGATCAGTTAGGCCAATATCGCGCAAGCTACTATAGCGAACCGCTTCAGCCGAATGACAACCTGCGCAATAGTTGACATAGAGCTTGGCGCCGTTTTGCAGTGAGGCATGATTGCTCACTCTCTGGGGTGCGGCATCGAGAGGAAAGCCCGCTTCATCGGCGCTAACTTCTGCGGCCAATAAAAAACTACAGGCCGCTATTAAAGCACTAGTTCGGCAAATGGTGGTGAAGATTGACAGAATCGAATGCATGCTAGTTCCTGATTATTCTCTATAGTCCAATTAATGGGGCTGAAAAGTGACGCGGCTTGGAACAGGCTTGAACTCACCAAGCTGACTCCAAAAAGGCATTGCCAGAAAAAAGCCCAGATAATATAAAGTACAAATCTGAGAAATTTTTTCAAACACAGGAGATGGTGGCTGAATGCCCAAGTAGCCCAAAATAATAAAACTGATCACAAAGGTGCCATAGATATATTTATGAAAATTGGGGCGATAGCGAATTGATTTGACCTTAGAGTGATCAAGCCAAGGGAGAAAGAAAATCACTACAACTGAACCGCCCATAATGACGACGCCCCAAAATTTGGCATCCAGATAATAAAAGCTAACTGCCAATACTACCAATACCAAAGCACAGCCCACTTTCACTGTAAATGCCTTCGCGCGCAACGCTGCCATTCCTAAAATCACTGCAAAAAAGATCCATAAAGGAATTAAGAAGCTAGTGGTAGTGGCACGCAACATCGAGTAGAAAGGCGTGAAATACCAAACTGGGGCAATGTGTGCTGGGGTTTGAAATGGATTTGCGGGGATAAAATTATTCGCTTCGATAAAGTACCCGCCCATCTCGGGAGCAAAAAAGACAATTAACGCAAAGATAATTAAAAATATACTCAGCGCCATCACATCATGCACAGTATAAAAAGGATGAAAAGGTACGCCATCAACGGGATGTCCCTCTGCATCGAGTGTTTCTTTAATTTCCACGCCATCGGGATTATTTGAGCCCACTTCATGTAAAGCCACAATGTGTGCCGCGACTAAGCCAACCAAAACTAATGGAAGCGCAATGACGTGAAAAGCAAAAAAGCGATTTAAGGTTGCATCGCCCACTACATAATCGCCACGCAACCACAATGACAGATCTGGACCAATTAGGGGAATCGCTGAGAATAAGTTAACGATTACTTGCGCGCCCCAATATGACATTTGCCCCCAAGGTAAGAGGTAGCCAAAAAAGGCTTCGCCCATTAAGCACAAAAAGATAGCTGTGCCAAAAATCCAAATTAGTTCGCGAGGTTTGCGATAAGAGCCGTAAATCATCCCGCGGAACATATGCAAGTAAACCACGATGAAAAACATCGAGGCGCCTGTTGAATGCATGTAACGAATTAACCAACCGAATGGTACTTCACGCATGATGTATTCAACCGACTGAAATGCTTTAGCGGCATCGGGTTTGTAATTCATCGTTAAGAAAATACCGGTAATGATTTGATTGGCTAAAACTACGATTGCAAGAGCGCCAAAGACATACCAAAAATTCAGATTTTTAGGGGCATAGTAACCCGTAAGGTGAGCCTTAATGGTTGACGATAAAGGAAAACGTGAATCAACCCAAGCCAGCAATTTTTGCGCTACTGGCGCATTGTCTGGGACTTTTATTTCATGGAATGCCATGTATTTCTCCTGAGCTTTCTAGTTAGGCTTTTGCATCATCACCAATTAAAATCCTGGTATCGCTTAAGTACTTATGGGGTGGCACTTCGAGATTATCGGGAGCGGGCTTATTTTTGTAGACTCGGCCAGCAAAATCGAATGTAGAGCCATGGCAGGGGCATAACCAACCACCAGGCCAATTATTGGGCAAAGAAGGTTGGGCGCCCGACTCAAATTTAGCCGAAGGGGCGCAGCCTAAATGAGTACAAATACCCACCGTAACAAAATATTCGGGCTTAATCGAACGATATTGGTTGCGCGCATAAGGCGGTGTGAGGGTATCTTGATTGCGCAAAGAATTCGGGTCAGCCAGCTCGGGATCGTTTTTGGGTAACTCGGCTACCTGCTCTGGGGTGCGCCTTACCACCCATACTGGCTTACCACGCCATTCAACGGTTCTGACCTCATCAGGCTTCATACCGCTGATGTCGACCTCGACAGGGGCCCCTGCAGCCTTGGCACGCTCGGATGGTTCGAAACTTATTACAAAAGGCACAATGACAACTGCCCCACCAATTCCCCCTACGACAGAGGTGGCAATTAACCAATTCCGCCGATCTTTATCGGTACTAGGCTTGTCACTCATTTACACAATTCCTTGAAAAATACTTTTTATAGGTAAAAATTGCTCAAAACGCTCATTTTAAAGTAAAAAGGGGTTTTATGCGTTAAACATACTGTTAACTGAAAAGGAATTATGTATGGGTGTCTTAAAAGAGTTTCGCGAATTTGCGGTTAAAGGGAGCGTGATTGACTTGGCCGTGGGTGTCATTATTGGCGCTGCTTTTGCCAAAATAGTCGATTCATTGGTTAATGATCTGGTGATGCCCCTGCTCTCTACTTTGCTTGGGGGCAGAATTGACTTTACCAATCTCTTTTTTATTTTAGGACAAGCTCCTGAAGGTGTGCCCCGTACTTACGAAGCATTGAAGAAAGCGGGAGTCCCTCTCTTTGCTTATGGTAATTTCATTACCATTTCAATTAACTTTATTTTGTTGGCCTTTGTCATTTTTCAGATGGTCAAGATCGTGAATCGCGTACGCTTAAGCGATGCCGCAGAGCAAGCCCCGGCTAAGCCGCCTCCTGAGCCAGAGGACATTACCCTCTTGCGCGAAATTCGTGACAGTTTAAGAAAATAGGCTGCATACTGCTTAAATTTGGATTGAGATGATGAAGCGCCTCTGGCTTTTATTTGCCCAAGTAATTACGGTCTTGCTAGCCGTTTGGTTTATTGTGGCAACCCTCAAGCCCAGTTGGCTAGCTGGTGTACAAGTTAGCTCTCTCGTTGATAACGTCAGCCTTAAAGAAGCTAGTTATGACGGACACTCGATTAGCCCTGGCTCACATTACGAAGCAGCCAAACGTTCAATGCCGGCAGTAGTCAATATTTTTAGCAGTAAGGCCCTGGCTAAAAGCCTAAATGGAAAAAATAATGCCCATCGTAATGAACCCTGGTATCAATTTTTCTTTGGCGAACAAGGGCCAGAAGATGAGCCCAGCACCAGCTTAGGTTCGGGTGTTTTGGTGAGTCCCGAAGGCGTCATCCTTACCAATCACCATGTTATTGCCGGCGCTGATGATATTGACATTGCCTTATCAGACGGCAGAAAAACCAAAGCCAAAGTAATTGGTAGCGACCCCGATACCGATATTGCCGTGCTTAAAATTGATCTAAAGCAATTACCACCACCGATTACCCTGGGGAAAATAGAATCGGTGCATGTGGGCGATATCGTCTTAGCGATTGGCAATCCCTTTGGTGTTGGACAAACAGTGACCTCTGGCATTGTCTCGGCGCTTGGGCGCGATCATTTAGGTATCAATACCTTCGAAAATTTTATTCAAACCGATGCTGCGATTAATCCCGGCAATTCGGGTGGCGCTTTAGTGGATACGCGTGGTCATTTAATTGGTATTAACACGGCAATCTACTCGCGCAGTGGCGGCTCAATGGGAATTGGTTTTGCCATTCCAGTGAACTTAGCAAAACAAGTCATGGAATCGATTCTCACCAACGGCAGCGTCACGCGAGGCTGGATTGGTGTCGAGCCCCAAAACTTATCTAAGGAATTAATTCAATCATTTAACCTGCCCAGCACAACTACTGGCGTTTTATTGTCGGGCGTTTTAGAAGGTGGTCCAGCAGATCGCGGTGGCGTTAAGCCCGGAGATATTTTAATTGCGGTAAATGAGCGTCCCATTACCGACACTACCGCCCTTCTGAATGCGATTGCTCAACTCGGTCCGGGTAACCAGGCCAATTTAAAAATATTGCGCAAAGGAAAAGAAATCAATTTACAAGTGCCCATTGGTAAACGACCTAAGTCGGCGAAGAAAGAATAGGGTTGTTAACGCCCTAAAAAGGTACTAGTTTTTTAGTGCGCCAAAATTTTTGATAAAAAGTCTTTGGCTCTTTGCGAACGCTCTTCAGGTCGGTTGAAGAAATCGTCACGCGAACAATCTTCGACAATGCGCCCTTGATCCATAAAAATTACCCGATGACTTACTTTGCGCGCAAAGCCCATTTCATGGGTGACACAGCACATGGTCATGCCGTCTTGCGCAAGCTTAACCATAACATCTAAGACTTCACCGACCATCTCGGGGTCTAGAGCGGAAGTAGGCTCATCGAATAACATCACAATGGGATCCATCGTTAAGGCGCGGGCAATGGCTACGCGCTGCTGCTGCCCACCCGAAAGTTGTCCTGGAAACTTGTCTTTTTGCTCCATTAGGCCAACGCGCTCAAGATATTTCAAGCCATGCGCTTTGGCTTCGGTGGCAGAACGGCCTAAGACTTTCATTTGCGCCAAAGTTAAGTTTTCAGTCACATTTAAATGGGGAAATAATTCAAAATTCTGAAATACCATACCCACCTTGGAGCGAAGTTGCGGCAGGTTGGCTTTCGGATCATGCAATGAAATACCATTCACCGTGATTTCGCCAGCTTGAAATGGCTCAAGTGCATTAATGGTTTTAATTAAAGTCGACTTTCCCGAGCCTGATGGCCCGCAGATTACCACTACTTCACCCTTTTGAATTGAAGTAGTGCAATCGGTTAAGACTTGAAAATTGCCGTACCACTTTGAAACATTTTTAAAATCAATCATTAAAAGCTTCTCTATTTCTATTGGTTAATATTACTGGCTTCACTTTTGCTAATTTATTTAATAATAGCGACCTTACTTTGAACCCAGCGTGCAAACTTAGACAGTGAAAAACAAATCAAGAAATACGTTACTGCAGCCAATAAATAAGCCTCAATTGGGCGACCAAAATTTTTGCCGACAATATCAAAGCCTTTTAATAAATCATAGGCCCCAATGGCATACACCAGTGAGGTATCTTGAAAGAGCACAATCGTTTGCGTCATAAAAATAGGAATCATATTTCGAAACGCTTGTGGCAACACGATGAGGCTCATAGTTTGTGAATAGTTCATCCCCAAAGCCTCTGCAGCAAAGGTTTGACCTGTGCCAACCGATTTAATGCCGGCTCGTACAATCTCGCAAAAGAACGCTGCCTCAAAAGCAATAAAGGTAATGGTCGCCGATAAATCAGCGCCAATAGGCGTACCAATTAAAATTGGAATCAAGAGATAAAACCACAAGATCACCATCACTAGTGGAATAGAGCGCATAGTGTTGACATAAATTGTTGCTACATAAACTAAAACGGGCTTACCACTTAAGCGCATTAAGGCTAATACCGTACCAAATAAAATTCCGCCAATCGTTGCAACGATGGTGAGTTGCACGCTAAAAAGTAGGCCCTTCAAAATATAGCTAGTAAACAGCTCCCAATTGTAGATACTGAGGTCTAAATTAAGCATGGTGCACGCATATTTTTATTGATATCTTTAATGGCTCGTGAGCAAATTACTACGAGTGCCCGGAATTGCAACGCGTTTTTCAATCAAGGTCATCACCCGATTAACACCAAAAGCTGAAAAGGCATATAGCAAAGTCACCGCCAAATAAATTTCAACACCACGGGAAGTTTCTTCTTGCGCCTGCATCGCAAACAAGGTGAGCTCAGGTACCGATACCGCAAATGCTACAGAAGTATTTTTAATTAAATTCATACACTCTGAGGTAAGTGGTGGGATGATGATACGAAAGGCGGTTGGCAAAATCACATAACGATAACTTTGGTAAGTACTTAAACCTAAAGCCAAGGCAGCCATACGCTGACCTGAAGATAATGACTGAATACCTGCGCGCACTTGCTCTGCCATCCGTGCTGAACTATAAAATCCCAGCGCGAAACAGACGAGCCAATAGGCTGGCAAGCCCTTCATGACGGGGAAAATATTGGGTACTACGTGATACCAAACAAAAACTTGAACTAAGACCGGGATATTGCGAAATACCTCAACCCATACGGTCGCAAAACCCACCAACCATCTACTACCCTTCACATTGGTAGGAATCGTTCTGAGGGTGCCCATGATGGTGCCCAACACCAGCGCAATAAATAGGCTGAGCACTGCTACTAATAAGGTCCAGCCCCAGGCTTTAAGTAGCCAGTCTAGATACGTTGGATCTGTATTTGTACCAATTTGAAAAAGGGAAGAGAGGCAGTTTGCAGATGCCTCTCCCGTGATTGTGTCTTTACAAAAGACGCCCCAATCCATTGCCACTTTTACACTACCAAATCTTCAAAGAGAAAAAGCTTATTTCTTTTGATAGGCTTCAGCAGGTTTGTCGTTGGGATTAGCCCAAGCCTGTTTGGTGCTTTCAGATAAAGCTAATCCGACCATGGCGTTTTTAGGTGGAATGGGCTGCAAGAACCATTTATCCCAAAGTCTGGTTAACGAACCATCGGCCATCATCCGTTTGAGGCTATCGTCAACGGCTTTCTTAAAATCGGGATCATCTTTGCGCATCATGATTGCGATTGGCTCAACCGCAATCACTTCGCCCACAATTTTGAAATCTTTCGGATTTTTTGCATTAGCAATATTTCCAGCGAGAATTGAGCCATCCATTACAAATGCATCGGCACGACCCGACTCGAGTAATAAGAAACTATCGGCGTGATCCTTACCAAAGACTTCATCAAAATTAACCCCTGTCGCTTTTTCGTGCTTACGGAGTAACTGTACCGAAGTTGTTCCCGTGGTGGTAGCAACTTTCTTACCATTGAGTTGATTCAAAGACGTAATTCCTGAATTCGCTTTAACCGCAATCCGAATTTCCTCAACATACGTTGTTACCGCAAAAGCGACGTCTTTTTGACGGGCAGTATTGTTGGTGGTTGAGCCACACTCAATATCAACTGTGCCGTTTTGCACTAAGGGAATACGATTTTGAGAAGTTACTGGTAAATATTTAATTTCTAAAACCTTAATCCCTAATTGGTTTTTAATTTCCGTTAAAACCCGTTGACAAATTTCAACGTGATAACCAGCAAATCTACCGTCACCAATGGTGTAGGACAGTGCACCAGACGATTCTCTTACGCCCATCGTGGCAGAGCTAGTCGATTTAATTTTGTCTAAAGTGCCTGCTGCCATGGCTACCGAAGTAGCCAACATGCCACTGACAGCGCAAGCGGAAATTAGCGCAGCGGAAAGCGCGTTTTGGATAAAGCGTGAAGGTTTTTTCATGACGGGTCTTATCTTGTAAGGTTAATAGGTGGTGGATTTCAATTGCAAATTTCAGAACCTCTATTTTTAGCAGACTTTAGGGGTTTTATCTAGCCCTTAACGGCCAATTAGGCCTATCCTCGGGAATACCCTCGCCCCTGCTTTACCTCTTAGGTTCCATGTTTAGCTCACGCCGACCTATGAATTTGCCACGCTACTTTCCTCAACTTGCCTCTAACCAGCTTCTGTAATTGCGCTCATACCCGCTTCAACTGCGCCCACATTCGCTATTTGCGGCTGCCTAATTAATTTCCTATAGCGCATGCAAAGGCAATGAAGTGTCTTAATCAAGAGCGTATATAAATCTGCAACGAGCTGAACTTAATAAATCGTAGCCAAGAAAAAACCCACTGTGTTGCCACAGTGGGTTTGTTTTATTGCCGAACTAACGTATTACTAGTGTTTTAACAACTGAACTAGCAATGATTAGAACGTTACACGAGTACCAAGTGCAAAGCCTGTGAGTCGGGTCGAAACCTGAACTGAACTAGCTGATTCATTGTTTGAGCCATAGATTGCATACAAGTTTGTACGCTTGCTGAGGTAATAGTTCAAACCAACTTGGTAAGCGGTAAAGCCAGCACTTGGGCCACCACGGCCGTAGGATTGGACACGACCATTACCAATGAGCGCCCAACCTTCAATGGTTGGGGTCATAAAGCTACGTACACCAATCTGTTGCGAAGTACGCTTAGCGTAGTAGCTGGTATCAACAACGTCACTAACCTTACGATTACCGTATTGCAAGTAGCCTTTCAAGATACCAAAGTCATACGTAGCAGCACCGTAGTATTGGTTGTCTTGGGTGTTTGTACCACCAGCTGCACTAGTCCAAGCTGCTGGAGCAGGAGTAGCCACGGTTGATGGTGTGCTAAGTGCTGTGGTTGTAGATCCGCCTTGACCTTCGTTGTTTGATTTGTATGCTTGATAAGCTACACCAACATACAGCTTTTGCCATGTGTAATCAGCAGACAAACCCCAACCAGAGTAGTTGTTCGTAACCGGAACAGAAGTCAGTTTAGTGTTATTGACAGTTGCTGTGTCATTTCTTAATGTGTAGTTAGCAGCAACCTTGAAACCAGCAAACGTTGCTGTTTGAGCTGACAAAGTGGATTGCGTACGAACTGTTACACCAGCAGATTGACCACCAACACCAGAAGCGTCAGCGTAGCCAGTAGCTTTAGCACTGTTACCAGTGTTTGTAGTTGGGTAAACAGCTGAACCAGGCATGTTGTTGGTATTACCAACGTCAGTTGCGGCAATTTGGTTAAACATTGGGGTGTATTGCGTACCAAAAGCAAACTGACCTACGCCTGCTTTACCAACACCACCGAAGCCTTGACGAGTCTGCCATGTTGACATTGTCGTGTTGCTTGGTTGCATATCGGTCTCTAAAGTGAAGAAGGCAATCATTCCGCCGCCTAAATCTTCAGTACCTTTAAAGCCTAAACGGCTGGTCTGTTCCATCGAGTTACCAAACAGTGAGCTGTTTTGTTGGCCTGATGGTGAAACAGTACCAGCAGCGTTTGAAGCTGCGCCAGTAGCCTTTTGATTCAGGTAACCAACGTCAACTACACCGTACACGGTCACGCTTGACTGGGCAGAAGCAGCACCAGCAAAAGCGCCGAGAGCGGCAAGTGCAAATAGCGATTTTTTCATTCGTAAATCTCCATAAAGTAAGAATGCGCCCATAAAAATTCGGGACTCATGAAGTATCAGCCTTTTGCCTCTACCGACTTAGCTTGAGGGCAGATACCCCCGCTTTTTGCTTGTGAAAAGGGAGTTTTTTGGTTTTCTTTGTTGTATCTCGACAACATGGCCCTGTTTTTAGGGTATTCAGACCATTTAGATGCCAAAATTGTCAGATGGCAAGTCGCGAATTCCTGAAAATCCTGCGTTCTGCCCGTCAGGGTGATGTTTTTGCGCAACAAGAATTAGCTACCATTTATCTACAGGGTCATTTTAACACCCCAATTCAACCCAATAATGCCTTAGTTTGGCTTGAAAAGGCCTATTTAGCTACTCTGAGTAAAAACGGTGCAGGTGACTTGCAAGGTCATGCGCCGAATAACCCCCCGAGTAACCCCCTAAGCGAACTTTTTACCCAATTAGTACAAATTCCGCTTGCCGCAACTTTTGGCTCGCCATCATTTCATTTTGCCTGGGATCGGTTTTGGGAGCTGGCAGATGAGGGAAATAGTGAGGCCCGCTGGCAATTAGCAAATTTATTGTTAAACCCCAAGCAACTTGACCTACAAGAACAATTGGCTACTTGGTTAAATAAACAGCTCCTTTGTGATGATGAGAGCTTCGCAAAACTACAAACACAATGCAAACGCTATTTAGAAGTCATTGCCGCTGAGGAAAGTTTTTTGGCCAACAAGGCAAAAGACCTGTTAATTCAATTGCAACCTAAAAATGAATTGCTCACTTCACTTTGGAATAACTGGCTATCGAGTCAAGATGAGTCGGCGCTGCAACAAGCGGCTGAGTTAGGACTAACCACAGCGAAGCTAACTCTAGGTTTACGTCTAGCCCAGCCCAAAACGCATACTGAAAAAAAGAATGGTTCGAGTAAGTCGAATGCGCCCCTGAAAAAAGCGGTCCATTGGCTGGAGTTGGCCGGCAAAGACGGAGATCCCCATGCTTGGTACGCGCTTGGTGAAATTTATCGGCGGCCGCAATTTTCGGGATATAGCGCCCAAGAAAGTGATCGCTGTTTTGATCGCGCAGCTGACTTAGGGCACGCAGAAGCCCAATTTCGCAAAGCAGCAAACTTATGGCGTAAACGCGATAAGCTGGAGGAAAAAATAACTGGCTTACAAGCCTCTTATTGGGCATGGCAAGCACATCAACAAGGTATTGCCGAGGCACACGCGCTATTGATGAAAATTTTACTGAGCTGTCCCAATCCAGCCCAAAATGCTTGGTATACATTAGCCCAATGTGCGGAGCTTGCCTTAGCGCGACATAGTGATCATCAGTTGAATGGGGGCTGGATGCTCATGTGTCACCGCATTGTGATTGCCAACCAATTTAACTTTAGTAAAACGGAATTGCTGCTGGCAGAAATTGATCAGCTCCAGCTTGAACATTGTGTGGTGGTTGATGTGCGCTGGGAATTGCCAAAAATTTTGCCCCGCTTAACCCAAATTGAAACCACACAACAGCGCCGTTGCCTTTTTGCTGCCAGCAAAGCAGTAGAACAATTAGCCACCATTCGCGAGCCCAACGATGCTGAGTTTTTAGCCCCTGGAGAAGGAAATTTACGCCAACGGCGTTATCGCTTCGAACGCTTAAGTCAATGGCTGACGCAAAATTTTGCGCCTCAACTTACCGGCAAGAAGTCGCCTATTAAAAGTCAGGGTCTCCAGCAACAAATTTAAATTATCACAACGTTAAGAATTCGTTGGGGCGCCGCCAACGACCTCATCATCAGTCACCGCAGTCGGTTTTTTTTCATAAAAACGCGCGATAAATAATCCGAGCTCATAAAGCAGTGACATAGGCACTGCTAATAACAATTGCGACAAAATATCGGGTGGTGTGACAACTGCAGCGATCACAAATGCACCGACAATCACGTAAGGGCGGATTTCTCGTAGCTTAGCTAAGGGAACAACACCCATCCGTACTAAAACAACGACGACCACAGGAACTTCAAAAGTAATGCCAAAGGCTAAGAAAGTCGTCATCGCGAAACTTAAATAGTTATCGATGTCGGTCAGCATCTCAGCGCCAAGGGGAGCGTTATAGTGCGCCATGAATTTAAAGACGGTGGGGAAGACCAAAAAGTAAGCAAACGACATGCCAATAATAAATAATGAATAACTACTGACCACCAAGGGCACGATTAAACGGCGTTCGTGTGTATAAAGCCCAGGGGCAATAAACGCCCATAGTTGATACATCACTACTGGCAGGGCAATGACAAATGCAACGAGCATCGTAACTTTCATGGGTACAAAAAAGGAACCGGTAATATCGGTCACAATCATTTTTCCGCCGCTGGGTAAAGCGGTTAATAAGGGTTGGGCAAACAAGTGAAAAATTTCCGGCGCCCAATACACCAAACCCATAAAAATAATGATGATCGCAAGCGCTGCTTTAATAATGCGATCCCGCAACTCCACTAAATGGGAAATAAACGTTTCTTGCAAGCCCTCACTGGCTGGAGAAGCATTATCTGAATTCGTATTCGCTTGCTGGGTGTTGTCCTGCGTACCTGGATCAGTCATAACTTAGCCTCAACATTATTGCGAGGCGGTATGACGAAAGCGCTTCATCCGTGCTGCGCCTGACTGCACTCGCAGTCGCACTCCCGAAGCATGTTTGTACCAAAGCGGTCGCGCTGCTTGGCGGACTCGCCAACTTGAACGGCCTTGACGCAAGCTATCACGAAATACTTTGTTTTCATCTATTTGTAAGTCAACTGGATAACTATTATTACTAGTGGAATAGTCGTAGCTATCGGCTTGATCACTCAAATGAGTACCTGCTTCAGTAAAAGTAGAGTTCAAACTACTTTCCACATCTTTAATTGCCGCAGTACTTTCTTCACGCAATTTTTTAAATTCATCTAATTCGATTTGCCGATTAACTTCACTGCGCACTTCGGCCATGTAGCGTTGTGCGCGCCCAAACAAATTACCCGCCATCCGCGCCACTTTAGGCAAACGTTCAGGGCCAACTACTACCAACGCCACCACCGCAATTAAGGCGAGCTTTGAAACGCCTAAATCAATCATTTAGAGTCGATCATGAAAACTATTTATTCAAATCTTTAGCTTGCACGTCAACCGTTTTTTCTGTGGCATTGGCGGTCTGCTGGGGAATTTGTTCGGTTTTAGCTTCTTCGCTAGTTTTCATGCCATCTTTAAAGCCTTTCACTGCGCCACCTAAATCTGTACCAATATTACGTAATTTTTTGGTGCCAAACACCAGCATCACAATAACCAACACAATTAACCAGTGCCAAATGCTAAATGAACCCATTTCTTTCTCCTTAAATCAAATCAGCTTGCTTACTTTTTCCAAGGCCGCTCACCGCCCATGACATGCAAATGGAGGTGATAGACTTCTTGCCCGCCATCTGCGCCATTATTGACCATTAAACGAAAGCCGCCATCTTGACCCGGTCGACAGCCTTGTTCTTGAGCAAGACGGGGGGCTAATGCCATCATTCTACCCAGCAATGGCGCGTCAATGTTTGTTACCGAGGCTAGCATCGGTAAATGCTTTTTAGGAATCATCAGAAAATGAACCGGAGCTGCTGGCTTAATATCGTGAAAAGCGAGAATTTCCTCGTCCTCATAGATTTTCCGTGCCGGAATTATCCCGGCAATAATTTTGCAAAATAAACAATCGGGATCATGACTTAAAACGCTCATATGGCTTTTCGACCCGCTTTTTCAGCTATACCTGAAATCCCTTCGCGTCGGGTAAGCTCAGCCAATACGTCCTCGGGCCGGAGATTAAATTGCGCTAGCGCGACTATGCAATGGAACCATAAATCAGCCATTTCTCCAACCAACAGTGCTTGCTTTGCGGGGCTCAAATTGGCCTGCCGCGAATCTTTTGCTGCCATCACGGTTTCAGTAGCCTCTTCGCCAATTTTTTTCAAAATGGCATCGTCGCCCTTGGTAAATAGGGCGGCAATATACGAATTACTCGAGTCTGCGGTGCCGTTTTGCAAAGCAGCACGGCGCTGCTCAACGACGTCAGCCAAATGGGCTAATACAGCGTCTGGATTTGCAGGGTGCGAATTTTTTTTACTTGCTGGGGTCATTTGCTCATTTTATGCTGGTGTTCAGCCAGCTAGCGCTAGCGGCATCCCAGGTTTGGAAAAAACAACTGTGAGCCCCGGTATGGCAAGCAATATGATCTTTTTGGATTACCTGTAATAAGAGGGTGTCGCCATCGCAATCAAGGCCAATAGCCTTTATGGTTTGGGTGTGACCAGATTCTGCGCCCTTGTGCCACAGCTGATTGCGTGAGCGTGACCAATACACTGCCTGGCCCAAGCGCAGACTAGTTAATAAAGCCTCGCGATTCATCCAAGCCATCATTAAGACATCGCCCGAGCCAACTTCTTGCGCAATAACGGGCACCAGGCCTTGCTGATTCCATTGAATTTGCTCCAGCCAAGGGCCGCTTTGCAAATTCGGTGTGGGTATAAATGCAGTCATAAAGGCTATTTTGACTTATTTCCTCATTACCTTACGGCAATGCCCTTACTGGCCAAATATTCTTTGGCTTGTTTCACCGTGTAATCGCCATAATGAAAAATACTTGCAGCTAGCACGGCATCAGCATGACCTTTGGTAATGCCATCAACAAAGTGCTGTAAATTTCCAACTCCACCCGAAGCGATCACGGGAATCGACACTGCCTTACTCACAGCCGCCGTTAATTCAAGATCAAAGCCATCTTGGGTACCATCCCGGTTCATGCTAGTGAGCAAAATTTCACCTGCGCCGCGTTGGCTAACTTCAGCGGCCCAAGCTACTGCATCCATGCCAGTTGCGGTGCGTCCACCATGGGTAAATACTTCCCAGAATCCAGGGCCGGTTTGTTTGGCGTCAATGGCAACCACGATACATTGCGAGCCGTAATATGCGGCAGCTTCGGAAATTAATTGCGGGCGATTAACCGCTGATGAATTTATGCTGACTTTATCGGCGCCTGCATTTAACAAGCGGCGCACGTCTTGAACTGTGCGCACGCCACCGCCAACGGTGAGCGGTATAAATACCTTGCCTGCTACAGCTTCAATAATTGGCAACAATAAATCTCGCCCATCTGAAGTAGCCGTAATATCCAAAAAAGTGAGTTCATCGGCACCTTGATCGTTATAACGCTGGGCAATTTCAAGTGGATCGCCAGCGTCACGTAAACCAATAAAATTCACTCCCTTCACCACTCGACCTGCAGTGACATCTAAGCATGGAATGATGCGCTTAGTTAACATCAGTAGCCAACATCAGGAGAATTTCATTTGCTATCGCAATCATTTGGCGCGCTCGCCTAAGCTATTCATGGCTAGGCTTGGCGCAATTTTTCAGTTAACTGATCGGCGTATTGCTGTGCTACTGTTAAATCTAAATCGCCTGAATAGATGGAGCGACCGGCGATCACCCCCATGACACCTTCGTTTTCAATCGCACACAAGGCATCGATATCCGCGTTACTAGACAAACCTCCGCTAGCAATGACGGGAATGCGCACGGCTTGCGCCAGCTTTAAAGTCGCTTCGAGATTAATGCCTTGTAACATGCCATCGCGACCAATATCAGTATAGATAATCGCCTCTACTCCATAGTCTTCAAATTTCTTACCCAGATCTATTACTTCATGGCCCGTTAGCTTGCTCCAACCATCGGTAGCAACCTTACCATCACGCGCATCGATGCCAACCATAATATGGCCGCTAAATGCAGTGCAGGCGTCTTGTAAAAATCCAGGGTTTTTAACTGCAGCCGTACCAATAATGATGGTTTTAATCCCATCATCTAAGAGTCGTTCGATGGTTTCTAAATCGCGAATACCACCACCGAGCTGAACGGGTATCTCGTCGCCTACGGCTTTTAAAATCGCTTTGATGGCTAATTCATTTTTAGGTTTGCCCGCAAAGGCGCCATTTAAATCAACTAAATGTAAGCGCCGTGCACCTTTGGAAATCCAGTGTTTTGCCATCGCTGCTGGGTCAGTAGAAAAAACGGTGGCACGCTCCATATCACCTTGCTCTAAACGAACGCATTGCCCATCTTTGATATCAATTGCAGGAATTAGCAGCATAATAAAATCGACATAGGTAGTTAATCTAAGGTTGCCAAGCAACAAAATTACGATACAACATTAACCCGTATTCTGCACTTTTTTCCGGGTGAAATTGCGTCGCAAAAATATTATCGCGCGCCACGGCAGAAGTAAACCATGCGCCATATTCAGTTGACCCAACGGTATCTTCGGGGCGGGTAGGCACTGCATAAAAACTATGGACAAAATAAAAATTGCTGAGGTCAGGTATGCCAGTCCAAAGAAAGTGGGGCTTATCCTGCCGTACTTGATTCCAACCCATATGGGGGACTTTAAATTCAGCGCCATCAGCCTGCAACCGACCAGCCAAAGAAAAGCGTTCGACCGTGCCAGAAATTAATCCCAAACACGGAGTCGCTGTTGTTGTAGCTGATTCAGCACTACTGTCAAAGAGCATTTGTTCACCAACACAAATACCTAATAGGGGCTTGGTTTTTGCAGCACTTAATACTGCCTCTAGCAAACCAGAGACCTGCAAATGCTTCATGCAATCGGGCATCGCTCCTTGCCCAGGCAGAACTACCCGTTGAGCTTGTTGAATTTCGGCAGCAGTGCGCGCGATTACAATTTCGGTATTGGGTGCCACTTGCTTAAGCGCCTGATACACCGAGCGCAAGTTTCCCATGCCGTAATCAACGATGGCAATATGTTGTGCCAAAGCGGCCTTCAGTTTTTGGTTTTAATGGGTCCATCTTGCTATTCTCAACTGGTTTGAAAATAATTACAGACTTCCCTTGGTGGATGGAACAAGACTGGGGGCGCGCGGATCAATCGTTAAAGCCATGCGCAAAGCACGACCAAAGGCCTTAAAAACCGTTTCGATTTGATGGTGCGCATTCACGCCACGTAAATTATCAATATGCAAAGTTACGCCAGCATGATTAACAAATCCACGGAAAAATTCAATACTTAAATCGACATCAAAATCGCCCACCCGCGCCCGGGTAAACGGCACATTAAATTCAAGGCCGGGACGTCCAGAAAAGTCGATCACTACTCTGGACAGCGTCTCATCCAAAGGCACGTAAGCATAGCCATAACGGGTAATACCTGTTTTATCGCCGACCGCTTTAGCAATCGCTTGTCCCAAAGCGATGCCCACATCTTCGACCGTATGATGATCGTCAATATGGGTATCGCCATTCGCGCTGACCTTTAAATCAATCATGCCGTGGCGCGCAATTTGATCGAGCATATGATCAAGAAAAGGAACACCAGAGGCTAATTCAGCCTGTCCAGTACCATCCAAATTGAGCACAATGTGGATTTTTGTTTCTGAGGTGTTGCGTGTAACGTCGGCTTGCCGCATGCTTCAGTGCGCCGGAAGGCGAAGTATTAATTGAAGACTCATAATATCATTCTCACTTCCCCAACACTACCCCTATACTCATGAGTCGCTTTTGGAGCCCTGTAGTTCACACCCTTACCCCCTATGTGCCAGGTGAGCAGCCTCAATTGAAGCGGCTGCTGAAGCTAAATACCAATGAAAGCCCTTACGGACCCTCGCCACTGGTACTCACAGCCATTGCCGAGCAAAATACGCCTGATTTGCGGCTGTATCCCGACCCCAGTGGTTTCGAATTAAAACAAATCATTGCCCAGCAATACGGCTTAGCGGTAGACCAAATTTTTCTAGGGAACGGTTCTGATGAAGTCTTGGCACATGTTTTTTTAGGTCTTTTGAAACATGAGCAAGCCGTCTTATTTCCAGATATTACGTATAGTTTTTACCCGGTGTACTGCAAACTGTTTGGCATTCAGGCACAAACTATTCCCTTGGGAAGTAATTTTGAAATTTGCCTCGAGGACTATGCCAAACCAAATGGCGGGATTATTTTTCCCAACCCTAATGCACCCACAGGGCGAGCTTTAGCAAGCAAAGCCATTGCTGGCCTCATCCAAACTAATCCTAATTCAGTCATCGTGATTGATGAGGCCTATGTCGATTACGGTACTGAATCGTGCGTGCCACTCTTGCAAGGGGACTCCTGCCCAGAAAATGTATTAGTCATTCAGACGCTCTCAAAATCCCGTGCTTTGGCAGGTTTGCGGGTAGGTTTTGCCATGGGTCATCCGCGCCTAATTGAGGGCCTAGAACGGGTGAAAAATAGTTTTAATTCCTATCCCTTGGGACGTTTAGCGCAAGCTGGTGCACGCGCAGCGATTGCCGATCAAAACTATTTAGAAGCGATATCCGCTAAAGTGATTGCTACCCGCAAAGTATTAATTACTGCCCTTGATCAACTAGGTTTCAATACTATCCCCTCGACTGCCAATTTTGTCTTTACCCGCCACCCTCAACATACTGGCTTGCATTTATATCAAACTCTTAGGGCCAGAGGGATCGTCGTGCGGCACTTTAATTTACCGCGCATCGCAGATTATTTGCGCATTACGATTGGCACGGACGAGCAAAACTCTGAACTCATTCAAGCATTACAAGAAATTATTTAGTATTTATTCGGCGCTAAGCGCGAGATTTTTTGATGCGCATTTCTGCGGCGCGAGCATGGGCTTGCAAGCCTTCGCCGTGGGCGAGGGTGCTGGCGATTTGACCGAGAGTTTGCGCCCCAGCTTCGCTTACTTCAATCATGCTCGACCGTTTGATGAAATCATAGACACCTAATGGCGAAGAAAAGCGAGCCGTACGGGCCGTTGGTAATACATGGTTTGGTCCTGCACAATAATCGCCTAACGATTCACTAGTGTAATTACCCATAAAAATGGCGCCGGCGTGGCGAATCAACTCTGCCCATTGCCGCGCATCTTGTGCACAAATTTCTAAATGCTCAGGTGCTATGGTGTTAGCAATTTCGCAAGCTTGCTGCATATCATTTACCTGAATGAACAATGCCCGCTTCGATAAAGAAGAACGAATCACCTCTTGGCGCGGCATTTCCGGCAAGAATCTTTGCATACTCGCATCGACTTGATTTATAAAATTGGCATCAGGACAAACCAAGATTGATTGGGCGAGCTCATCATGCTCGGCTTGTGAAAATAAATCCATTGCAACCCAATCGGGATTACTAGTGCCATCACAAATAATTAAAATTTCTGAAGGCCCCGCAATCATATCAATACCAACCTTACCAAACACCCTACGCTTAGCGGCAGCAACATAGGCATTACCGGGTCCAACAATTTTATCGACCGCAGGAATCGTAGCTGTGCCATAGGCGAGCGCAGCGACTGCTTGAGCACCGCCAATCGTAAAAACCCGGTCTACTCCCGCCAACCACGCGGCTGCCAAAACTAAATTATTGCGACTACCATCGGGAGTTGGCACTACCATAATGACTTCAGACACACCGGCCACTTTGGCTGGAATGGCATTCATTAATACGGATGATGGATAAGCTGCTTTTCCCCCAGGCACATAAATACCTACTCGATCCAGCGCGGTCACTTTTTGTCCCAGCCGCGTACCATCGGCTTCGGTGTAATCCCACGTTTGACAGCCGGCATATAGGCGTTGCTGATCATGATAGCTACGGATGCGCATGGCTGCACTATTCAAAGCCTGAGACTGGTCAGCTGGTAATTCTAAATAGGCCTTTTCTAGATCACTGCGTAGAATTTCTAAGGCGCTGGCGGTTTTTACCTGTAAGCGATCAAATTGATTGGTATACCTAAGCAAAGCTTCATCGCCTTGCGTTTGAATTGCCAGAATAATTTCTGCTGCCTTCAGATCAATTGCCGCATCGTCAGCAAGCGGAATAGAGAGGCTCGCTAGCAGGGTTTGCTGAAAATTAGCCGCACCGCTTTCGAGCCGCTGAATTTTCACACTTGCGCTCATGGCTGCAATTGGTCTAGAAGGGGCTGTATTTGGCTGCGCTTACGTTTATAAGCGGCCTGATTAACAATCAAACGCGCGCTAATATCAGCAATGTGTTCAACCTCAACCAAACCGTTGGCTTTTAACGTATTGCCCGTTGAGACCAAGTCGACGATCGCATCAGCCAAACCAACTAAAGGCGCTAACTCCATCGAGCCATATAACTGAATAGTGTCAACATGAACACCTTTGTTGGCAAAGTGATCGCGCGCGCAATTCACATATTTAGTGGCAACACGTAAACGCGAGCCCGACTGAACTGCTGCAGCATAATCAAAGCCAGCGCGGACTGCAACCGACATCCGACATTGCGCAATGCCTAAATCAAGTGGCACATATAAACCTTCGCTACCTTTTTCAAGCAAGCTATCTAAGCCAGCGACGCCAAAGTCGGCACCGCCAAATTGCACATAGGTAGGCACGTCGGCAGCCCGCACAATAATCAGGCGAACATCAGCATGCGAAGTCTCAAGAATGAGCTTACGTGATTTTTCAGGATCCTCTAAGGGGCGAATTCCAACCCGACTGAGGATTGCCATTGATTCTTCGAAGATACGCCCCTTCGAAAGGGCTAGAGTTAACTTCATTAGGCAATTATTTCACGCGCTGGATGTTCGCGCCTATTTGTGTCAATTTTTGTTCCATCCGATCATATCCCCGGTCGAGATGGTAAATACGCTCAACTTGGGTTTCGCCTTGGGCCGCCAAGCCAGCTATGACTAAACTGGCTGAGGCGCGCAAATCGGTAGCCATAACAATGGCGCCAGATAAGCTTTCAACCCCTTGGGCCATGGCAGTATTGCCATCAATGGAAATATCAGCGCCCAGGCGATTGAGTTCTTGCACATGCATAAAGCGGTTTTCAAAAATGGTTTCGGTCATGGTAGCGTCACCACTAGCTAGGGCATTTAAAACCATAAACTGCGCCTGCATATCGGTCGGAAAAGCAGGGTATTCGGAGGTTGCAAAACTTACTGCCTTAGGGCGACCAGCCATACTTGCCTTAATCCAATCGGGGCCTATTACCATTTTTAAGCCCGCATCGCTGAGCTTCGCAAGCAAGGCCTCTAAATTATCAGGGCGGCATTGCTTCACCAAAATATCACCTCCTGTAGCAGCGACAGCACATAGGAATGTACCTGCTTCGATGCGGTCCGGAATAATGGTGTGTTGGGCACCATGAAGCTGCTCGACTCCCTCAATTACTAGACGATCTGTCCCTAGCCCTGAAATCTTGGCTCCCATCTTTACGAGTAATTCAGCCAAATCACCAACCTCGGGTTCGCGTGCTGCATTTTCTAAAATTGTGGTGCCTTTAGCCAGACAGGCTGCCATTAATAAATTTTCAGTACCAGTCACCGTAATCATGTCGGTCAAAATCGTCGCGCCTACAAGGCGTTCTGCTTGAGCCTGTATGTATCCGCCTTTAATTTTGATGCTTGCACCCATCGCCCTTAACCCTTTAATATGCTGATCAACCGGTCGCGCCCCAATTGCGCAACCGCCGGGCAAAGATACTTTGGCACTATGCATTCTGGTTAACAAAGGTCCCAAAACCAAAATAGAGGCCCGCATGGTTTTAACCATCTCATAGGTTGCTTCGGGCCGCGGAATATGCGCAGCCTGTAAGATTATTCGACTGCGTTTATCGGGTTCGGGGAAGCTAACTGACACGCCCATTTGTTGCAAAATTTTGAGCATGGTGCGCACATCTTGCAGGTCGGGCACATTCTCTAGCTCGATCGGTTCAGTGGTTAATAGGCAAGCACACAAAATAGGTAACGCAGCATTTTTTGCACCAGCGATCAAAACCTCGCCATGCAAGGGGTTACCACCAGTCATCAGAAGCTTATCCATCGTGGCGCTTTTTAAGCCTGCTTATTTTTAAGGTATTCAGTCGGCGTAAATGCCTTAATAGAAAGTGCGTGTACCTCTGCCTTCATGCGCTCTCCCATCGCTGCATAAACTAGCTGATGGCGCTGAACCAAGCGCTTACCTTCAAAATCTGGGCTCACAATCGTGGCATAAAAATGTTGGCCATCGCCTTCAACCATTAAATGAGTACAAGTAATACTCTGTTTAATGTAAGACTCAATTTGTTCTGGTGTAGGTAACATATTTATTCCAAGTCAATTTTTAATAACGTAATTTGAAACCCGTTTGCAATAAACGCAGGGCAAGAACTGAAACTGCAATAAAGAATCCGCCCACGATCATGAGGCTAGTCCAGGGTGAAATATCAGACACGCCAAAAAAGCCGTAGCGAAAACCATCAATCATATAAAAGAATGGGTTGAAATGCGAAATCATTTGCCAAACTGGCGGCAAGCTATGAATCGAATAAAAGACCCCAGATAACATCGTCGCCGGCATGATTAAAAAATTCTGAAAGGCGGCTAGCTGATCATATTTATCGGCCCAAATGCCGGCTATCAATCCCATGCCACCTAATATCGCTGCGCTCAATAATGCAAATACCACGATCCAGAGAGGATATTCAAAACTCGGCGGTACAAACCAGACAGTGATCAATAAAACCCCTGCTGCTACTGCGATACCGCGCACAATTGCGGCAATCACATACGCGGCATAAAACTCAAATGAGCTTAATGGTGCTAAAAGTACAAAAATTAAATTACCCATAATTTTCGACTGAATGAGCGAGGACGAAGTATTAGCAAAAGCATTTTGTAATAAGCTCATCATCACTAAACCTGGTACTAAAAACGCAATGTAGCTAATGCGCTCATAGACCAGGACTTTGCCTTGTAAAACTTGTCCAAAGATCAATAAATACAGAATAGCCGTTAATACTGGAGCAGCAACAGTCTGAAAACTGACTTTATAAAAACGTAATACCTCTTTATATAAAAGCGTGGGAAAGCCACTACCGTAAGTAATTGGCATCGACTTCATACTAAATCGCGCGCCATGATATTGACAAAAACATCTTCTAGGTCGACGTCTGCACTGCCACTTTTAGCAGTGACACCATAGCGGTTCAGTAAGTTTGCGGTGGTATCTAAGGCCACAATTTGCCCTTGCTTTAGCATTGCAATGCGTTGACATAGCGCTTCGGCTTCTTCTAAATAATGGGTAGTTAAGACAATGGTGTGGCCGTCTTGATTAAGGCGACTAACAAATTGCCATAAGGACTGGCGCAACTCGACATCAACTCCCGCAGTGGGTTCATCTAGCACAATGACAGGAGGGCGATGGACCAAGGCTTGTGCTACTAATACGCGGCGTTTCATGCCGCCTGACAGCGTCCGCATATTACTATTTGCCTTACTGGTGAGGTCAAGATTAGCCATGATTTCATCAATCCAATCCTCATTGTTACGCAGCCCAAAATAGCCTGATTGAAAACGTAAGGCTTCACGTACCGTAAAAAAGGGGTCGAAGACTAGCTCTTGAGGTACTACTCCGAGGAGTCTGCGCGCTAAACGGAAATCGGTTTGAACATTGGTACCCATAACCTCAACTAAGCCAACATCAGCCCGACATAAGCCCGCCAAAATTGAAATTAAGGTCGTTTTACCTGCGCCATTGGGGCCAAGTAAACCAAAAAATTCACCTTGCTCTATTTCAAGCGAGACATCATTTAAAGCGCGTAATTCACCATAATTTTTATAAACATGGTCAACCCGAATCGCTAGTGTCATGCGGGCAAGCCCAACAACTCTGCCACGCCATAAACACGAGCTAAGACTGCTAACTTGGGTGGCGCATTAAGGACTAAAAAATAACCTTGATCTGCTAAGCGTTTTTTACGCCAATTTAATAAAATTGCCAACAATGACGAGTCGAATTGGTTTAGATTAAGGCAGTCAATTTCATTTAAATTTGCCCAGTTAGCTAAGCCATCGGCTTCAATTTGGCTAGCATTTTTTAGGGTTACAGTGGCAGGCAAAAAATAGGGCATGTAAGGATTTAGTAATAAAAAATTAAAGCAGCTTGTAATGGAACAGCATTAACTCGGCTTGCCAGCTGCTAACGCTTTATTGCGTTCTTGTAAAAACTTAACGAGTCCATCGATACCATTTTGGCTGATTTGATTCGTAAATTGATTACGGTAGGCCTCAATGAGCCAAACACCCATAATATTCATGTCATAGACTTTCCAGCCATTTGCGGTTTTTTCTAAACGGTAATCTAAGGGCACAGGATCACCACGCCCCAGCACTACTGTTCTTACAGTGACCTCTTTATCATCGGCAGCAGCTCTCAAAGGCTTGAACTGAATTGTTTGATCGCGTAATTGACTAATGGCGCCAGAATATGTCCGCATTAATAACGTTTTGAACTCCTGGATGAGTTGGGTTTGCTGCTCAGGAGTCGCTTTTTTCCAATTGACACCCATGGCCATTTCAGTTGTGCGACGCATATCTGCATTGGGCACAATTTTCTTTTCAACTAGCTCAACAATGCGGGGAATATTGCCTTTTTGAATTTCAGGATCAGCCTTCACGGCTGCCATCACCTCGCTTACCACCGCTTTTATCATACCGTCTGGCGTTGACATATCGGGAGGTGTAACTGGGGCTGGACTAGTCACACCCTGCGCCAAGGCTACTGCACTAAATAAACAAAGTCCAAAAGCAATTACTTTCAACATATTTACACTTTCTAGTAATAATAGATCTCAATAACCGAGTGCTAATTTTAGCCTCTCTGGCCCAGAGTTACTCGTATGGGTTTTCATAAGGCGGCATTAATGGCTCTTTATCGGAAGTTCGTCCGTCATTTATTTGATATGCGCGCCGCTGAATATAAGAATCTCTTAAAAAGGTGTACTTATCGATTGCCGCACCTTCTAGCAAATCGCCTGCTTCGTAATACGTATTACGGGCATTAATTACCCGTAACGCAGTAATTGAGTTACGTAAACCAATGTCTTTTACATAAGTAAATAAATAGTCGCTCTCGAGATCGGCAATCGTGCCAAAAGTATCGCGCACTGAACTTGGACCAAAAAAGGGCAACACGACATAGGGGCCTGCTGGCACACCCCAAACGCCAAAGGTTTGACCCCAATCTTCCTTGTGCTTCTCTAAGCCTGCAGGGGTAGCAACATCAAGCAGGCCGCCAAGCCCAAAAATGGTATTGACCATTACGCGCATGAAATCATTAAACGCCAAAGCAGGCTTGCCCTGTAATAAATTATTTAAGGCTGTATAAATATCGTTATAGTTTCCAAAAACGTTGTAAATACCATCACGGACTATTTCAGGCAATATAAAACGATATGCTGCCGTAATTGGTTTGAGCAGATACTCATCGAGTACCTCATTAAAAGCAAACACGGCCCGATTCATGGGCTCCCAAGGATCGGCCTCAGAAGGTTGAGTGCCAGCAGGAATACTCGCGCAAGCGAATAACAGCGTCGATACGAGCGCTAAAAAAGCACGCCGCAAACCTATTTTCACTTACTTGCGCCTGTGTTGCTGCCTTTATCTTGTCCGCTATCGGCAGCTTTGTTATATAAAAATTGACTAATCAAACTTTCAAGCACGATGGCTGATTGCGTCTGGGTAATTTTGCTACCTTGCACCAACATCTTGTCGGCGCCGCCGGCTTCAAGACCGATATATTGCTCTCCCAACAAACCCGAAGTCAAAATTTTCGCCGAGGAATCTTGTGGGAATTTATAATTTGTATCGAGGGTTAAGAGTACGGTGGCTTGATACGTGTTGTCATCAAACGAAATGCTGCCCACCCGACCTACGACTACCCCGGCACTTTTCACTGGCGCACGTGGTTTTAGTCCGCCAATATTGTCAAAGCGTGCCGTTACAGTGTAGGTGGGTTGAAATGAAATGGCGTTCATATTGCCCACTTTCAGCGCTAAAAATAAAGCGGCCAATAGGCCAATAGCGACAAATAATCCTACCCAAATATCAATTGCTCTTTTTCTCATAAGAATCTCAGTTTATTCCCTCAATATTTCAATTCGAAAACATCAAGGCAGTTAGTAAAAAATCAAGCGCCAAGACCGTCAAGGAAGATAGCACTACTGTACGCGTAGTGGCGCGCGAAACGCCCTCTGGCGTTGGCTTAGCTTCATAGCCTTGATACAAGGCAATAAAGGTGACGGCTACGCCAAAGACAATGCTTTTAATAAAACCATTGCCAATATCGCTAAATAAATCGACCCCGCCTTGCATCTGCGCCCAAAATGCCCCGGTATCCACGCCTATTAGGGGTACTCCAACTAAATAACCGCCAAAAATACCGATGGCTGTAAAGATGGTCGCCAAAATAGGCATTGAAATCATTCCGGCCCATAAGCGTGGTGCCATCACGCGCCGTAAAGGATCGACTGCCATCATTTCCATCGCGGTTAGTTGTTCGCCTGCTTTCATTAAACCAATTTCAGCCGTCAAAGAAGTTCCAGCACGCCCAGCAAAAAGCAGCGCCGTAATTACTGGGCCAAGCTCACGCGTCAAAGATAAAGCCACCAATAAGCCTAGTGCTTGCTCTGAGCCATAACGGTTTAAGGTGTAATAGCCTTGCAAGCCCAAGACAAAACCTACAAATAAACCGGAGACTGCAATGATGACAAATGAATTGTTACCCAGAAAAAGAATTTGATCTAAAACTAAACTGGGCCTACGCAATAGCGAGCCAGAACGCCACACAATCGCCAAAAACATGCGCGTCGCATAACCGAGGTCGGTAACATTACTACGTATAAAAAACCCCAGGTCGGCAAAAAAATCAAGGGTTTTATGGAGCGCTAAATTTACCATTACACCCTCATCTCAAAATCCTCTTGCAAGCTCAGCCCTGGATAATGAAATGGCACAGGGCCATCGGGTGAGGCATCCAAAAATTGACGCACAAAGGGATCAAGCGAATTCCTTAACTCGACCGGCGTTCCTTCGGCGCCAATTTTGCCATTGGCAATGAAATACACATAGTCAGCAATAGCAAATGTTTCTTCTACATCATGCGTTACTAAAAGGCTGGTGGAACCAAGTGCATCATTTAAATTACGAATTAAGCGCGCTGTAATCCCCAATGAAATTGGGTCTAGTCCGGCAAATGGTTCGTCATACATAATTAGCGGTGGATCTAGTGCGATCGCACGCGCTAAGGCAACCCGCCTTGCCATACCACCTGAAATTTGCGCCGGCATTAAATCGCGAGCGCCACGCAAGCCCACTGCATTTAATTTCATCAGCACCAAAGTCTGCAGTAATTCTTCATTTAAGTCAGTATGTTCGCGCAAAGGAAATGCGACATTTTCAAAAACACTGAGATCAGTAAAAAGTGCACCGAATTGAAAAAGCATGCCCATCCGTCTGCGGGCCTGCATTAATTGTGCTGTACTTAACTTACCAACGTCTTGGCCTTCGAACATAACTTGGCCACGCTGCGCGGTATATTGACCACCAATTAAACGTAAGATGGTCGTCTTACCGCAACCTGAGCCGCCCATCACTGCAACGACTTGCCCACGCTTAAATTCCATATTCAAGCCAGATAAAATTTGCCGCTCACCTAAATTGTAGGAAAAATCAACGCCTTGAATTGAGACGACCACATCTCCTCCAAAGCTTTGGGCTAAGGGCTGAGGGAGTGAGGCGGATAAACCTTTATGCATACTGGCATTATCGAGGCAAAACGGACGAGCCCATCAAAAACTCATCGACGGCACGCGCACATTGGCGTCCTTCACGAATTGCCCAGACCACTAAAGATTGTCCGCGGCGCATATCACCAGCAGCAAACACCTGTGGAATGTTCGTATGATAGGCCTTTTGCCCGTCTACAGTAGCTTTAGCGTTACCCCGCGCATCTTGCTCAACCCCAAATGCAGCAAGAATTTGCTGGGCTGGCGAAACAAAGCCCATTGCTAAGAGAACTAAATCGGCTTTAATTTCAAACTCGGAGTTGGGCATTTCGGCCATCTTGCCGTCTTGCCACTCTAAGCGCACGCCAATTAATTTTTCTACTTTGCCGTTTTTACCTTCAAAGCGTTTTGTTGCCACTGACCAATCACGCTCACAGCCTTCTTCATGGGAAGATGAGGTACGTAATTTAGTCGGCCAATAAGGCCAAACTAAGGGGGTATTTTCGCGCTCAGGCGGTTGGGGCAACAGTTCGAATTGAGTCACGTTTTTGGCCCCGTGTCGATTCGATGTACCAACACAATCCGACCCCGTATCGCCGCCGCCAATCACGACAATATGCTTATCCGTGGCGCGAATTTCATTCTTGATATCGCCAGCAACTTCTTTGTTTTGTGGAATTAAAAATTCGAGCGCATAGTGAATGCCACTCAAATCTCTGCCTGGTACCGGCAAATCGCGCGGTTGTTCGGCGCCCCCTGAAATGATGACCGCATCAAATGTCGCAAGTAACTCAGTGGGATCAATGGTTTTAGTTGAGTAATTTTTAATTTTTTCGTGAAGGGCTTCTTTACCAACAAAAATACTAGTCTTAAATACAACGCCCTCAGCTTGCATTTGTTCGACACGCCGATCAATGAGCCATTTTTCCATTTTAAAATCAGGAATACCGTAGCGTAATAAGCCGCCTACCCGATCATTTTTTTCATATACGGTAACCTCATGGCCAACCCGGGCAAGTTGTTGCGCCGCCGCCATCCCCGCCGGACCAGAACCAACGATCGCAATGCGCTTACCGGTTTTGTGTTTAGCGGGTTGTGGTTTGACCCAACCGTTTTCCCAGGCTTTATCAATAATGGCGTGTTCGATGGACTTAATACCAACCGGTGCGCGATTAATAGTTAGGGTGCAAGCAGCCTCGCAAGGCGCTGGGCAAATTCGCCCCGTAAACTCAGGAAAATTATTAGTTGAGTGCAAAACATCAAGTGCATTTAGCCAATCCCCACGAAAAACTAAATCATTAAAGTCAGGGATGATGTTGTTCACTGGGCAGCCGTTATTACAAAAAGGAATGCCACAATCCATACACCGCGCACCTTGCACTTGCGCCTCAGCGTCTGCTAAAGCCAGTACAAACTCTTTGTAATGATGAACCCGTTGCGTTGGTGCCTCGTAGGTCTCATTGACCCGCTCGAATTCCATAAATCCAGTAACCTTGCCCATAAGTTCTATATTCTTTCTGTTTGCACTGTACTTAAGCAGTAATTAATTTGTCTTGATTTTCCGACTTCAGCCATAACTCACCTAAGGCACGCTTATATTCGGTTGGGAAGACTTTGATGAAACGGCTACGCGATTGCTCCCAGTCAGCCAAAATTGCTTTAGCACGCTCAGAACCCGTATGGCGGAAATGCTGCTCAACCAAACTTTTTAAAATTACTTCATCGCTTAATCGCTCGCCACCATCTTTAACGTCGATTGGGGCATGCCACACCGACTTCGGCATTTGGGCAATTTGCTCTGCACTGGTTAGCACTTTTTCTAAGGTGACCATGCTGAGATTACAGCGCTTCTCAAATAAACCATCTTCATCAAAGACATAAGCTATTCCGCCACTCATGCCGGCAGCAAAGTTACGTCCGGTTTGACCAAGCACTACGACTGTGCCGCCAGTCATATACTCACAGCCGTGATCACCTGTGCCTTCAACTACGGCCGTGGCTCCTGAATTACGCACCGCAAAGCGCTCGCCTGCTACGCCATTAAAAAATGCTTCGCCACTAATCGCGCCATATAAAACGGTATTACCCACGATAATATTTTTTGCCGTATCCCCACGGAATTCATGTGGGGCACGCACAATCACGCAACCACCGGATAACCCTTTACCAACATAGTCATTCCCATCACCAACTAAATCAAGCGTGATGCCGTGTGCCAAAAAGGCGCCGAAACTTTGGCCCGCTGTACCGTTCAACTGAATATGGATCGTATCGTTAGGCAAACCTTCATGTCCATACCGTTGCGCTACTTCTCCCGAGAGCATCGCGCCCACAGTTCGATTAACGTTGCGTACCGGCACGATAAAAGAAACCTTTTCGCCACGCTCCAGTGCGGGCTCGCTTTTTTCAATCAGAATATGATCAAGTGCGCTACCAAGATTGTGATCTTGCTTTAATACTTGAAAACGTGGCACATCAGCAGGCACACGCGGTGCAGCAAATATTTTGCTGAAATCTAAACCGCGGGTTTTCCAATTTTCTATTCCCTTACGGGTATCGAGCAAATCGACTCGGCCAATCAAATCATCAAATTTTCGAATACCAAGCTGCGCCATTAATTCGCGCGCTTCTTCCGCAACATAAAAGAAGAAATTCACAACATGCTCGGGCTTACCTGCAAAACGTTTACGCAATTCGGGGTCTTGCGTGGCAACACCAACGGGACAGGTGTTCAAATGACACTTGCGCATCATAATGCAGCCCTCAACAACTAAGGGCGCCGTAGCAAAACCAAATTCATCTGCGCCCAATAATGCGCCAATCACAACATCCCGACCCGTTTTCATTTGGCCATCGGCCTGAACGCGAATTCGGCTACGCAAACGATTTAATACTAAGGTTTGCTGGGTTTCAGCCAAGCCTAATTCCCATGGTGAGCCAGCATGTTTAATTGAAGATAAAGGCGATGCCCCTGTACCGCCATCGTGACCAGCAATGACCACATGATCAGCTTTCGCTTTAGCAACACCCGCAGCAATGGTGCCAACGCCGACTTCAGAAACCAATTTTACGGATACATCTGCGGCAGCATTAACATTTTTTAAATCGTGGATTAATTGGGCGAGATCTTCAATCGAATAAATATCATGGTGGGGTGGGGGTGAAATTAAGCCCACTCCAGGTACGGAAAAGCGCAAGCTACCAATGTAGTCAGAAACCTTGCTGCCTGGCAGTTGCCCACCTTCACCGGGCTTTGCGCCTTGAGCCATCTTAATTTGCATTTGATCTGCACTACGCAAATACTGGGCAGTGACACCAAAACGACCCGAAGCGACTTGTTTAATTTTAGAACGTAAAGAATCGCCATCTTGCAAAGGAATATTGGCCTCAACCACATCGCTGCCGAGAATACTGGCGAGGGTTTCGCCTTTTTTAATTGGAATACCTTTCAGCTCATTAACATAGCGATTAGGATCTTCGCCACCTTCCCCGGTATTTGATTTACCGCCAATGCGATTCATGGCAATCGCTAAGGTGGCATGCGCCTCAGTAGAAATCGAGCCCAATGACATCGCACCGGTAGCAAAGCGTTTAACGATTTCTTTCGCTGGCTCAACTTCATCGAGTGGAATGGCTTTGGTCGGATCAACTTTAAATTCAAACAAGCCACGCAAAGTCATTTGCCGCTTACTTTGATCGTTAATGATGTTGGCGTACTCTTTATAGGTTTGATAACCTTTTTCTGGGCCAATGCGGGTAGCATGCTGTAGCTTGGCAATCGTATCGGGAGTCCACATGTGGTTTTCACCGCGAATCCGATAAGCGTATTCGCCACCTGCCTCTAGCATATTAGCCAAAACCGGGTCATCACTAAATGCGGCATGATGCATCTGCAAAGCCTCTTCGGCAACCTCAAAAACGCCGATGCCACCAACATTAGATGAGGTGCCTTTAAAGTATTGGTTGATCACTTCTTGATTTAAACCAATTGCCTCAAAAATTTGCGAGCCGGTGTAAGACATGTAAGTGGAGATGCCCATTTTGGACATGACTTTTTGCAAGCCCTTACCAACAGCCTTCACAAAATTCTTAATCGCCTTTTCAGCCGATAAGTCACCGGGCAGGCCCTTAGCCATTTGCGCTAAAGTTTCCATTGCAAGATACGGGTGGATTGCTTCTGCGCCATATCCAGCCAATAAAGCAAAGTGATGCGTCTCGCGTGCACTGCCAGTTTCAACCACTAAGCCAACGCTGGTGCGTAAGCCTTTTTCAACTAAATGTTGATGAATTGCTGAAGTTGCTAAGAGTGCTGGGATTGCGACATGATGTTGGTCAACTTGACGATCACTAACAATGAGAATGGTATAGCCTGAACGCACAGCATCAGCTGCCTCGGCACAAAGCGATGCTAGGCGCGCTTCAATGCCAGCTTTACCCCAAGCCGCTGGATAGCAAATATCCAATTCGTAAGAACGAAACTTACCATTGGTGTAGTGCTCGATGTGGCGAATTTTGGTGATGTCAGCAAAATCCAGAATTGGCTGACTAACTTCTAAGCGCATTGGTGGATTAATATTATTGGTATCCAATAAGTTGGGCTTAGGTCCAATGAACGATACCAAAGACATCACTAAATTTTCGCGAATTGGGTCAATGGGTGGATTCGTTACTTGCGCAAATAATTGCTTAAAGTAGTTATAAAGCGATTTATTTTTATTCGATAAAACAGCTAATGGACTATCGTTGCCCATCGAACCAATAGCCTCTTCACCAGCGCTGGCCATTGGTGCCATTAAGTATTTCAGATCTTCTTGTGTATAGCCAAAAGCCTGCTGACGATCGAGTAATTTCGCTATCGGTCGTATGACTTGTTTTTCATCACGGTGATCGCTCGCGCTAACAGTAACTTCGTCTAATTTAATACGGACTGCATCAATCCAACCCTTATAGGGTTTTGCTTTAGCAACTGCATCTTTGAGTTCAATGTCATCAATAATCCGGCCTTGTTCCATATCAATCATGAACATTTTGCCCGGCTGTAAACGCCATTTATGCACGATCTTGCTTTCGGGAATAGCCAATACTCCGGCTTCGGATGCCATGATGACCAAGTCATCATCAGTCACGTAATATCGTGCCGGGCGTAAGCCATTGCGGTCAAGGGTTGCGCCAATTTGACGTCCGTCGGTAAATGCCATCGCAGCGGGGCCATCCCAGGGCTCCATCATAGAGGCATGGTACTCATAAAAAGCCCGCCGATTTTCGTCCATCATATTGTGCTGTTCCCAGGCCTCGGGAATCATCATCATCATGGCTTGTGCCATTGGATAGCCAGCCATGACCAGCAACTCAAGGCAGTTATCAAAACAGGCTGTATCGGATTGACCCGGATAAATTAGTGGCCATAATTTTTGTAAATCATCGCCTAATACTGGTGAGCTAATTGCGCCAGTGCGCGCATTAACCCAATTCACGTTTCCTTTGACCGTATTAATTTCCCCGTTGTGCGCAATCATGCGGTAAGGGTGAGCTAACTCCCAGGCAGGAAAGGTATTGGTTGAAAAACGTTGATGAACTAATGCTAAAGCTGAGACAGTTCGTTCATCAGTTAAGTCTTGATAATAGGCGCCTACCTGATTTGCTAAGAGCAAGCCCTTATAAACAATCGTCCGTGCCGACATCGATGTCACAAAATATTCTTTGCCATGTTTTAAATGTAAATCTTGTATTGCATGGCTAGCAGTTTTACGGATGACATAAAGTTTCCGTTCAAGGGCATCGGTCGTCATAATATCGCGCCCGCGCCCAATAAAAATTTGCCGAATGACGGGCTCGGTTTTTCTTACAGTTGGCGACATAGGTAATTGAACATCTACCGGTACATTGCGCCAACCTAATACAGTTTGTCCTTCGACCCGTACAGTGCGCTCTAGCTCCTGCTCACATGCCAAGCGAGACGCGTGTTCTTTGGGTAAAAAAATCATACCTACGCCATACTCACCAAATGGTGGTAGGGAGACGCCCTGTAAAGCCATTTCATCACGATAGAGTTGATCGGGAATTTGAATCAAAATACCTGCGCCATCACCCATCAAGGGATCAGCGCCAACTGCACCACGATGGTCAAGGTTCTCGAGAATTTTTAATCCCTGAGTAACGATTTCGTGGGATTTTTTTCCTTTAATGTGCGCCACAAATCCTACCCCACAAGCATCATGTTCATTTTGCGGGTCATATAGACCTTGTTTAATTGGGCGTAATTCAGTTGTCATCATCGTCGGTCTCGCGGTGGCGCTTATAAAAATTAGGGGTACTGCTGGTTGGGAGGATCTAATATAGGGGAATACCCCGCTAGATGCAATAAAAATTAAATGACTCTGTCCCAATTAAAGATGAGGCAAGTCGCTTATTTTTAACTTATTGGGGACAGACTCGTTAAATTCCCTGTTTTGGGCGGCCACGGGGACGTATTTCTAGCGCTCCCAAGGTGTTCTTAAAGAGTTGTGTAGCGGTTGTCCGTGAAATCCAAGGCTTTGATTTTAAAAGGTATTCTGTAATTTCAAGGTCTTCCCGCTGGGGTGCCCCCTCCTGGACAAAGTGTTGCCAGGCTAATTGACGTTCAAAGGGCGTATTTCCCAAGGCCCAAAAGCTTGGATGGTCGACTAGCCACGGCTCAACTTTTTCTCCAGTATGGCTTAGATAACTGGTCCAACTAGAAGCAGCTGGGCTCGATTCGAAGCCAGCGCGTACCGGGTTTAATTCTAAATACCGTTGGCAACGTAAAAAATGGTCAGTATCAATCAGCGATGAGCGGTAACGGCCCTCCCAGATGGTCCCCGAGTGATTTTGCTGTTGATTGCAATATTGCGCATACCTGCGCCCCAAGGACTGCATCGTTTTTGCTAGGGAATTTTCATACTTCGGGGTTAAAAGGCAGTGAATATGATTCGGCATCAAAGCAAAAGCATGTACTGCAGTACCGAATTCTTTGGCTGCATCGCGTAACCAATCTAAGTAAATACGGCGATCGGCTGGATTAAAAAAAAGCGCTTGGCGATTATTGCCGCGCGCCATAACATGCATGGCTTGACCAGGAATCACGATGCGCGCTTGACGGGCCATGACTCAGGTCGTCACTAATTTAGTTGGCGCATGCCGCCCTGTGGAGCAAATTCGGGAATAAACCAATCACCATCAAATTGCGTCACTCCCTCCGGTACCACACGCGCCTCTTCTGGCGATCCTCTTAGTGCCGTAGTCATATATGAAATCCAAATTGGCAAGGCTAGTCCACCGCCCGTCTCCCGATCGCCTAAGCTTGCGGGTTTATCAAACCCTATCCACGCTATCGCCACAATCTTCGGGTTATAACCTGCAAACCAGGCATCATGTGAATCGTTGGTCGTGCCAGTTTTACCAGCAATATCAGTGCGCCCTAATTTTGCCCGTGCACTTGCAGCCGTGCCTGATTTAGTCACTTCTTGCAACATACTATCAATCACAAATGCCGTTCTCGCATCTAACACTCGGGTGCCACTTTCATGTACTCGAACGGGGTGCGCCTCAAACAACACGACCCCTTTATTGTCGATCATTTTTTCAATTAAAAAAGGATCAACTCGATAACCCCCATTAGCAAAAACACTATACGCCGCTGCCATTTGCAAAGGTGTAACAGAGCCTGCGCCCAAAGCTAAAGTTAAATAAGGCGGATGTTTTTCTGGTTCAAAACCAAAGCGCTGAATATATTCTTGCGCATAAGAGGGTCCGATTGCGCGCAATAAACGCACCGAAACAACGTTTTTAGATTTAGCCAAGGCAGTGCGTAGCCGCATCAAGCCTTCATATTTTCCATCATAATTTTTAGGCTCCCAAGCTTGACTGCCCGTTTCCAAAATACCAATAGAAATCGGCGCATCATTAACAACGGTGCTTGGTGCAAATCCTTTTTCAAGTGCTGCGGCATAAATAAATGGCTTAAACGACGAGCCTGGCTGGCGCATTGCCTGCGTAACATGATTAAATTGCGTGCGATGAAAATCAAATCCACCTACCAAGGATAAGATTGCGCCATTTTCCGGATTCATCGATACGAACGCCGCCTCTACTTGCGGAAGTTGCGCTAACTTCCAAATGCCATCTTCAGAGAGCAAGCGAACTATCGCCCCCGGTCGCAAACGCTTCTTGGGCTGTGAACTATCCGTGAGTGTGGCTAGAGCTAGTTTCATGCCGTCGCCTTTAACAACAATCACGTCACCCGTAGCAATCATCACCTCAAGCTCTTTAGGCTTAACTGCTAATACCACTCCCGACTGAAGTTCATCTAAGGGCGGATGCTCAAGCAAGGCATCATCAATTACCCGTTGTCGCTTTACATTATCGGCTGGTAGCTCAATAAAACCCTCGGGGCCACGATAAGCATGGCGTAAGTCATACTCAAAAATTCCCCGTCGTACTGCGCGGTAAGCTGCATCTTGATCTGCTTTTAAAAGCGTGGTGTAAACCTCTAAACCCTGGGAATAAATTGCTTCACCATATTGTGCAAATAAAATTTGCCTAACCATTTCGGTGGCGAAATCGGCGCGGGTTCTAAACTCATTCCCTAAACCCCGCACGCGCAACTCTTCCTTCATGGCTTTGTCATACTCCGCAGGCGTGATGTAGGATAAGTCACGCATCCGCTGCAAAATATATTCCTGACGGGCCTTCGCGCGACGAAAATTGCTTACTGGGTTATAGGCTGATGGTGCTTTTGGTAAACCGGCTAACATCGCGGCCTCAGCAATGCTAATCTCATGAATATCTTTACCAAAATAAATTTGTGCAGCGCTAGCAAAACCATAAGCTCGCTGTCCCAAAAAAATTTGGTTCATATAAATTTCAAGAATTTTATCTTTACTAAGCTCAGCCTCAATTTTCCAAGCTAATAAAACTTCATAAATTTTTCGGCTAAATGTTTTTTCATTGCCTAAGAAAAAATTCCGCGCCACTTGCATCGTAATGGTTGATGCGCCTTGAGCTAAACGTCCGCGCAAATTAGCTAGACCAGCACGTAACACGCCAAAATAATCAACGCCGCCATGCGAATAAAAACGATCGTCCTCAATGGATAAGACCGCATTTTTCATTTGTTGCGGCATTTGATTGAGTGGCACTAATTTACGCCGCTCTTCGCCAAACTCCCCAATTAAGACTTTATCTGCGGTATAAATTCGCAAGGGCACTTTAGGGTTGTAATCGGTCAAAGCTGAAATGCTGGGCAAATTGGGCTTAGCAATAATAAAAGCGTAAGCTAGTAACAAGCTTAGTAAAACTGCTAAGACCAACCCTAAAATCAATAAAGCCTTCACGAGTGGGCTTCGAATCGCCGTCCAAAACGAATGTCCTCCGGAGTTCATGCGTGGAGGCACACGCCTATTTGGCTGATTGCGAGAATTCTGCTTCAGAGGTGGCCTGTCTTGAGGGGTTTGCGCCATAAGTTTGAATTATAAGAGCCAGCCCTAAATCGGCTTATTCCTACGCGTCTTTCAGCTTATGTTGCTAGATTCAAGAGGGGGATTGGAAAAAAATAGGGGGTGCCGATACGTAAAATTACTTCCGAATCCTTTGATGCCATTTTAAGCGTGCTTGGCGATGATCCAGTCATACAAAACTCCGGACATTCGAGCTCAGAACCTGATCTAACTGCACGCCAGCAAAATAAATCAGCTGCACAAGCTGTACAAGCAGAAACTAATGGCAGTGTTAACCCTCACCAGCCACCGCTGCGCCACGATTTGATAAAACTAGCGCAGTGGATGCCAAGCTTAATGGGATTTATATGTCTTGGTGCACTAGCTTGGATAATCAGCGTACTCATTCCACTAGAGCAAAATATTTCTACCCAATTTGGCGCCCAGGAAGCGAAAATAAATCTGCTAAGCCAAAGCCTGACAGAGCAAGAAGAAACTTTATTCAATTATCACGTTGAGTTCAGCGAACAGATCAACAATATCCATACCGCACAACTTAATGCAGCGTCGCGCAGTACTAAATCAGCTAAAAATCCAATTCGCCCTGAAACCCTCGAACTTAACCGTAAATTGAAGATGGAAGAAGCTGCCTTAAGTCGCTGGCAATACTTAGGCATGAGTACAACAGCCCAAGGGGCTGCTGCTTTTTTTAATAATGGCGATAAAACAATCTCTTTAGCACTTCATGCTACGGTAATGAGTAACTGGGCCTTAACTGAGATTGGGATCGAGCAGGCCAAGATGACTTCGGTTACTGGACAGGTCATCACGCTTCAATTAAGACGACACCCATGATTCTCAACCGTCATTATTTTAGCTGCTACGCACGTTTTGTTGGATTACTATTTTTAGTATGGGCGCTACACCTTGTGCAGGCTTACGCAGATCCATCTGTAAATAGAGCGCTAAATGGCGCACATCAAGTTGCGCAAGCTGCTCAAGCAAAAACCATTAGCCTCTATTTTGCCAATATTGAAGTGAGTACATTGCTCAAAGAATTAGCACGTCTTGGGCAAACGAATTTTTTAATTAGTGAATCGATCCAGGGGACGATTTCAGTTGATCTTCAGCAAATTCCCTGGAGTAGTGCTGTGCAATCCATCTTAGCTAGCAAGGGTTTGAGCATGTTAAGACATGGCGATATTTTCTGGATTGGTCCCTACGCCGAAATTAATGCCTTTCAAAAACACCGTCGCGAAGATGCAGCCTTACCATTTGGCGGAGACCATCCTCAGAGCCCGCAACAAATATTAATTGAGGCAAGAATCGTTGAGGCCGATGACCGCTTTGCTCGTGATCTTGGTGCTAAGCTGAGTTTTCTAGGTGAAGGGGCAAGCTCACATTTGCAGCCTAAAATTAACTCGGGGTTTGATTTGGCGGGTGCCGGCTTAAACGGCTTTAGCCCTGTTAGTGCTGCCGCTACTCTCTTAACAAAAAATGCTAGCGGTCTTTTGCAAGCTGAGCTTTCTGCCTTAGAGGCTCAAGGCCAAGGTAAGGTCATTTCGAACCCCCGTATCATGACCTCAGATCAAGTCAAAGCAACCATTGAGCAGGGCACTGAATTACCTTATCAAGTTTCATCTCAAAGCGGCAGTAAGTTGCAATTTCGTAAAGCAAACCTGCGTCTAGAAGTGATCCCTAAAATTCATCCCGACGGGATGATTTCGATGTTGGTGGGCATTACTAAAGATACTATTGGCATGAAAACTGAACAAGGCTATGCCATTGACACAAAAACGCTGAGCTCGGAAGTAACCGTAGAAAATGGCGGTACAGTCATTATTGGCGGAATTTATCAAACTATTGAGCGTGAAGACATCGTCAAAGTCCCGCTCCTTGGAGATATCCCCATTCTGGGCCATTTATTTAGGCATAGCGCCAAACTTCAGGATAAAAAAGAGTTGCTGGTTTTCCTCACCCCTACGGTCTTGAGCAAACCCTAATAAAATCGGGGTGTGAACACCTTACCCAACAATTCGAGCAATATTTTCTTAATCGGCCTCATGGGGGCTGGCAAGTCTACCGTGGGGAAATTATTAGCCCGCAAACTGGGACGCCGTTTTATTGATAGCGACCAGGCGATTGAGGAGCGCTGCGGCGTCAAAATTCCCCTTATTTTCGAAATGGAAGGGGAGTCTGGATTTCGTAAACGTGAAGCCCAAATGATTGCTGAACTTACCCAAGAACAGGACATTATTTTGGCTACCGGCGGGGGCTCGATTCTTGCCGTTGAAAATCGGCAGGCCTTAAGCTCACACGGGGTCGTCATTTATTTGCACGCTAACCCGAATGAACTTTGGCATCGCACTAGAGGTGGTGAAGGGCGTCCCCTCTTGCAAAAAGGTGACCCACGCCAAATTTTGACAACGCTGTATGCCGAACGTGACCCACTTTATCGGAGTATTGCCACACATATTATTGAAACTGGCAGACCTAGCGTTAATCAATTAGTTCATACTTTGTTGATGCAACTAGAATTAGCCCCATGAATACACTCACAGTCGAACTGGGTAAGCGCAGTTATCCTATTTACATTGGCAGCGATTTAATCCACCAAGCTGCTCTCTTTCGTCCCCACCTAAGGGGTGAGGTAGTTTTTATTGTCACCAATTCAACCGTAGCGCCACTATATGCAGACGCGCTCAAAAAAACCCTTGAACAGCTAAAAAAACAAGTTCGTCTGATCGTTTTACCTGATGGTGAGTCTTACAAAGACTGGGCCCATTTACAAACCATTTTTGATGCGATGCTGCAAGGCGGAGCCGATCGCGATAGTGCCATCATTGCTCTTGGTGGAGGAGTTATTGGCGATATGGCCGGTTTTGCTGCAGCAAGCTTCATGCGTGGCATTCGCTTTATTCAAGTACCAACAACATTATTAGCTCAAGTTGATTCCTCGGTGGGTGGAAAAACGGGCATTAATCATCCGCTTGGTAAAAATATGATTGGCGCTTTTCATCAGCCCGTTGCTGTTATTGCTGATTTAAGTACCTTACAAACATTACCTCCGCGCGAACTTTCAGCGGGCCTAGCAGAAGTGATTAAACATGGTGCGATGGCAGATATTCAGTTTCTTGCCTGGATTGAAAAAAATACGGCCGCCTTATTAGCCTGCGAACCCACTGCACTAACGCATGCAATACTGCGCTCTTGCAAAATTAAAGCCGCCATCGTTGCTGCTGATGAACGCGAAAGTAATGTTCGTGCAACCTTAAATTTTGGTCATACCTTTGGTCATGCAATTGAGGCTGGTCTTGGATTTGGCACATGGTTACATGGTGAAGCAGTTGGTTGTGGAATGGTGATGGCTGCTGATCTCTCAATGCGCCTAGGAAAACTTCAAGCACCCGAGGTGCAACGCCTAAAGCGGCTAATTCATGCCATGGGTCTGCCTACTGAAGCGCCAAAGCTTGGACTTGAGCGCTATCTAGAATTAATGCAGTTAGATAAAAAAACTGCAGGTGGTCAAATTCGCTATGTGGTGCTAGACCCATTGGGCGCAGCCATTATTGAGGCTGCTCCTGAGACTCTAGTTAAAGAAACTTTATTAGCGACAGGTGCCGCTTAGTTTTAATGCAGCTCTAAAGCAACGGGTTGGCCAGCCTGCGCGCTAACAAATTGCGTTAAGTCACTTAATAATTCTCTACCTGTTTTATAGTCGACCCAAAGTGGTGATGTAAACGTACCGGCCCAACGATAATGAAAACCACCGGCCTTAGCTGCCACCCAAATTTCGTGTAAGGGAGGCTGGCTGTTAATCACAATAACGCTTCGGTCACGAAAACGAATATTAATCACATTGCCACCTTGACGCTCGACATCTAAATCAAGATCTAAATGATCATCGGCAGCCTCAAGAGCAATCTCGAGCGAGTGTAAGAGCTGGCTAGCAAGCTGATGAAATTGTTTATCGTCAATGGGTTCGGCGGCTGCGGTATTTACTTGATGCTGCATGCTATATTCAATCATTCGTTTTAGAGACATTCATGATAGCGATTCTTATTCGAGCCTTTAGTTTTAGCATCATAATATCCCTCATAGGATGTGGGGTAAGAGGTGCCCTATATTTGCCAAGCGTGCCAAATATACCGCCTGTTCCTGCCCAAGCTGAGCCAAAGGGCAAGCTGTACCCTCCGCCAAGCCCAAATAGTGATGCAGATAATATGGTGGCCTCACCTGAGGAAAACAAATGAGTAAACCTAATCATCTCGATCCTTTGCCAGCCTCACAAAACTTGGCGGGGTTTTCTGAACGCGATGGCCACTGGTTTATCGAAGAACTCCCCTTAACTCAATTAGCAGAGCAATTTGGCACACCACTTTATGTTTATAGTAAAAATGCCTTGGTCACTGCATTTACAGCTTATGAGCAGGCCTGCTTGAATGCAGATGGTAAAAGGCGGGCGCGAATTTTCTTTGCAGTAAAAGCGAATAGCAATCTTGCCGTGATGAATTGTTTTAAAGAGCTTGGCGCAGGCTTTGATTTGGTAAGTGGCGGCGAACTCGAGCGAGCACTTGCAATTGGTGCGGATCCGGCCAGCTTAGTTTTTGCAGGCGTCGGTAAATCTGCTGCTGAAATTCGGCTGGCCCTCACGGTTGGAGTGAAATGCTTAAATGTCGAATCGATTGCTGAGCTCGAACAAATTAATCACATCGCTGCAGAATTATCTTGTCGTGCGCCAATTTCGCTGCGGGTTAATCCTGATGTTGATGCACAAACCCACCCCTATATTTCTACCGGCCTTAAAGATAACAAGTTTGGTATTGCTTATCATGAAATTCTAAAAACCTATCGTGAAGCTGCGCTACTTTCGCATCTTGATGTAGTAGGAATTGATTGTCATATTGGCTCACAAATTACCTCTACTGCGCCTTATCTTGATGCATTGGATAAAGTGCTTGATTTAGTGACGCAACTTAAAAAAGAGGGTATTGGGTTGCGTCATCTTGATTTAGGTGGTGGACTTGGTATTGATTATGGCAATGAAAGCCCGCCAGCTACCACCGAGTTTACTAACGCACTATTAGACCGAATTGCTGAACGTGGCTTTGCTAACCTAGAAATTCTTCTTGAACCTGGACGTTCGCTGGTCGGTAATGCCGGCGCTTTACTCACGCGGGTTGAATACATCAAACTAGGCGCGAGTAAAAACTTTTGTATTGTCGATGCGGCGATGAATGATTTACTGCGGCCCGCTCTTTATAGCGCTTATCACGCCATTGTGGCGCTTCAAAAAAATGGGGTAGAAGCACAAATTTATGATGTCGTTGGCCCAGTTTGTGAATCGGGTGACTGGCTTGGAAAAGATCGTTCTTTGGCAATTAAAGCAAATGATTACTTAGCCATTTTATCGGCCGGGGCCTATGGCTTTACCATGGCCTCAAATTACAATACTCGTCCTAGACCGGCTGAAGTGATGGTTGACGGCAACCAGGCCTACGTTATCCGCGAACGTGAAACCATCACCGAGTTATTGTCGAAAGAACGCCTCTTGCCGCAAAAAAAGTAGTCTATCGCTACCTTAGTGGAGTCCAGCCATGTAATCGGTAACGGCCTTCATTTCAAGATCCGATAGTTTGACGGCGATCATATTCATTTGCACATTTTTGCGAGTACCATCGCGGAAATAACCCAGTTGTGCCGCGTTGTATTCGGCCCATTGGCCTCCCAAGCGGGGATATTGCGCAGGAATACCAGCCCCATTTGGGCTATGACAAGCTGAACAAGCTGGAATACCTTTTGCAGCAATCCCGCCACGATAAATTAACTGCCCTAGCTCGAGGGTAGCCTTGTCTTGGGCCTCACCTTGGGGAGGCGCCTGTTTTACCAAAAACGCTGCCAAATTGAGCATATCTTGCTCAGTCAAAGCGGCTGCCATGCCCATCATGATAGGGTTGGCTCGGGTACCATCTTTATAATTTTTTAATTGCTTGGTTAAATACGTTCCATGTTGTGCCGCTAATTTAGGCCAAGTAGCCACTGCGCTCATGCCTTTAGGGCCATGGCATGTGATGCAAGCCACCACGCCACGGCTGGCATCTCCACTGTTATAGAGGGCTTCACCTGCGGTCGCATCGCCCTTACTAGGCTTTGCCGCAATGGTAGCAGGAGCTACTGGAGCAGCTGCTGGAGTAGCTGCCACGGCAGCCGCTGGCACCGCAGCCGCTGGCACCGCTTTAGCTGGTTCATTTGCACTGGCTGCAGAGCCGCTAGCAGATAATAAGAAAATACTACATAGGCTTAAAAAGAGCTCTTTTAAGCGGGGTAATTTGGAGATTTGGGAGCAATGAAGCATTATGTTTACCTTAGCAAAAATTCCTTAGAAAATTTGGCTGGTTATTGCCGGCCAAATCCCTCAGATCTTAATAATTTAGGTGATTTTACAATAGCTTCCAGACATGTCTAAACTCTTCCAATCCCGCTTTTTTACCACGGTAAACGATTTACATTGTCTGCCCCAGGGCCCCCTGCGGGAAGTGGCCTTTGCCGGGCGCTCAAATGCCGGTAAATCGAGTGCTATTAATGTTTTATGCAATCAAAAGCGCTTGGCTTTTGCAAGTAAAACGCCTGGCCGTACGCAACATATTAATTATTTTGGTGTGTTTGCGAAAGACGATTTGCTAGCTTATATCGTTGATTTGCCCGGCTATGGCTATGCCGCCGTCAATCATGAAACCCGCTATCACTGGAATAGTTTAGTCAGCGACTATTTGCAAGAACGTCCCGAACTCGTTGGCATGATTTTAATCATTGATTCACGCCGCGGTATGACTGACTTAGATGAACAAATGATTCAATGGTTTTTACCAACCGGCAAACCGATTCATTTACTTCTCAGTAAATGCGATAAGCTCAACAATAGCGAATGTCGCCACACTCTAGAGGCCGTAGAGAAAAGATTGGCGGAACTAGCTGGGCCCGCGGTCAATTTGACTAACCCACATCCGCAAATCACTGCGCAACTCTTTTCTAGCACTAAACGAATTGGGCTAATAGAAGCAGATAAAATTATTATCAATTGGTTGTTTGACGCTACCACTGAAGTTGATACAACTTCACAAACTGAGGAAAACTAAATGAACCCGCTCCATTTTCCTGCTCATCGCCCACGTCGTATGCGCCGTGATGATTGGTCCAGAAGACTAATGCAAGAAAACCGCTTGACGGTAGATGACTTAATTTATCCTGTTTTTTTATTAGAAGGTAATAAGCAATCACAGCCTATTGCCTCAATGCCTGGGATTAATCGACTCTCGCTCGATTTATTATTTCAGGTTGCCGAAGAATGTGTTGAGCTTGGTATTCCTGTGATGGCACTTTTCCCCGTGATTGATTCGACCTTAAAAACACCTGATGGGAAAGAAGCCTTGAATCCTAATGGTTTAATTCCGCGCGCAGTCGAAGCCCTTAAAACAAGGTTTCCTAATTTAGGCATCATGACCGATGTCGCCCTTGACCCCTATACCAGTCATGGTCAAGACGGCATCTTAGATGAGCAAAATCGCCTTTTAAATGACGCTACTACTGCCATTTTGGTGCAACAGGCGATTACGCAAGCACAAGCAGGGGTTGATATTGTTGCCCCATCAGACATGATGGATGGGCGTATTGGCGCAATTCGTAGTGAACTTGAAAAATTAAATTTGATTCACACCCGCATCATGGCCTATTCCGCTAAATATGCTTCCGCTTTTTACGGCCCATTTCGTGATGCCGTTGGTTCAGCAAAAAATTTAGGTAAAGCTGATAAAAAAACATACCAGATGAGTCCGGCTAATAGTGACGAAGCGCTATCTGAAACAGCGCTCGATATCAGTGAGGGCGCTGATATGGTGATGGTAAAACCAGGAATGCCCTATCTTGATATCGTTCGCCAAGTTAAAGAGGCCTTTTCTTATCCAACATATGTATATCAAGTTAGCGGGGAATACGCCATGCTGAAGGCGGCCGCACAAAATGGTTGGCTTGATCATGATGCAGTCATGATGGAAAGCTTAATTGCCTTTAAGCGAGCTGGAGCGGACGGTATCTTAACGTACTTTGCTTTAGAAGCCGCCCGGCAATTAAAAAATACCTAAATTATTTAAAAAGTTCTTCTAAGCTGAATTACTGCAGCTGTTTAAGATAATCTAAAAAATGCTGGGCTGACATAAACCCAATTACCCGCCGGGTTTTTTGCTCACGACCTGCGGCATCAAAAAATAAAATCGCTGGCGGTCCAAATAAATTAAATTGCTTAAGCAGAGCTTGGCTTTCTGGCGTATTTTTGGTCACATCTGCCTGCACTAAATTAAACTTGCCTAAAGCCTGAACCACTGCAGGATTAGACAAGGTAAGGTGTTCCATTTCTTTGCAACTAATGCACCAATCGGCATAAAAATCGAGTAATACTGGGCGCTGATCTAACTGGGCTTTTGCAAGCACTTGCTTTAATTCAGCAGTAGATTGAATGACTGTGAAACTTAAATTAGGCGCAATGATTCGCTGTGTACCCGACGCAGATTGAGTTAATGATTTACTCGCAAAAAGGGCATTAGACTCAGAGAAAAAAGCGGGCCAAACGATCCAAATAGCCAGACCAACCAATAAAACGCCTAGGGTGCGTTGAAGCCATACCATCCATCTGCCAGTTGTTGGTATCAAGATACGTACTTCTAGGGCAATAAATAAAAGCGGTAGGCCCATGCCAAGCGCCATAATAAATAGTAAGCCGCCGCCCAACGCGACAGACCCAGTTTGCGCAATAAAAGCCAAAACGCCCGCTAAGGGTGCGGTAATACAAGGGCTAGCAATTAAGGTAGAGAGCCCGCCCAAAATGAAGGCGCCAACGATACTGCCGCCTTTTTGGCGTCCTGCAAGCTGGTCGATAGACTGATGCCAAGCCTGCGGTAAACGTAAGTGATAAAAACCAAATAGGCTACCCGCTAAAGCCAATAGCACTAGGGCAAAAGCCAATAAGACATAGGGATTTTGTAACGCTGCCTGAGCGCCACTACCTAATGCCGCCATCAGCATACCTGCCACTGAATACAGGCTTGCCATACCCAATATATAGGCGCTAGCTAGAACTGCAGCGCGTCTTTTTTTGATGGGCTGATTGGTGCCCGAATTAAAAATAACGCTCGATAAAATGGGTAGCATTGGCAAAACGCAAGGCGTAAAAGCCAAAGCAATACCTAAAACAAAAAAGGCTAAAAATAAATAAGGGATTGAGGCTTGCTCTAAAAATTGGCTAACTGCATTGATGTCATCACGCTGACCCAATAAGCCTATTAAATTTAATTTTTCGGGGGGTAATGGCGCCGCCGCCGCTTCATCAGGCATGGGCTCAGCTTTAACTCCGGGTGCAGCTAAATTAAAGTTAAGCGTCAGCGGAGGATAACAAATTCCATCCTCAGCGCAGCCTTGTAATTCAATTTGCAGAAGCAATCCCTTAGTGCTATTGCCAAGCTCAACAACTGACTTTCCGGAGCTACTAATTGCTTGGTTTAAATTAATTTGAACCTGAAATGGTGCTTTATAGATAAGCAGATTTTTATTAAATGTAGGATCAAATTTATTGATGCCAGTAGGTAATGTCGGCCGAAATTGATAATTAGGTTGACCATTTTCAAGTACGTGAAATTGCAATGACTGCTGATAAATGTAATAACCCTTAACCGGCTTGTAATCAATTTCAACCTGCCTGCCATTTTCTAACCAAGTAGCCTGTACTGGAAACGCTTTTTCAGGCGGCAAAAAATCCTGCGCCGCGAAAGCGCTAGAAAAAAATAAGCTAAAGGTTAGTAATGCGGTATATAAGGTCTTGTTTAGCTGCATCGGTTTAATTCTGTCCTAAATAAATAAAAAAACCAGACCGAAGTCTGGCTTTTCACTATACCTGAACTGAACCCTTAAGCTGGATTCTCATCAATTGCAACCTCTTCAACAATAGGGCGATCAACTAATTCTACTAATGCCATTGGCGCATTATCACCTTGGCGAAAGCCAAATTTTAAAATGCGTAAATAACCGCCTGGGCGCGTTGCATAGCGTGGACCTAACTCAGTAAATAGTTTAGCCACAATTTCGCGATCACGCGTGCGGTTGTAAGCCAAACGACGATTGGCTAGGCTATCTTTTTTACCTAAGGTAATTAAAGGCTCCACAACCATCCGCAATTCTTTTGCTTTTGGCAAAGTGGTTTTAATCACTTCATGCTCCAAAAGCGAATTTGACATATTGCGCAGCATCGCTAAACGATGGGATGAAGTGCGATTAAGTTTGCGTAAACCGTTTCCGTGACGCATGATGCTTCCTTTCTAATTATTTCTCAAGGCTGGCAGGCGGCCAACTCTCGAGTTTCATGCCAAGGCTTAAGCCGCGAGCCGCTAACACGTCTTTAATTTCATTTAATGATTTACGGCCTAAATTAGGCGTCTTCAACAACTCATTTTCAGTGCGCTGAATTAAGTCGCCAATGTAATAAATGTTTTCCGCTTTTAAACAGTTGGCGGAACGAACAGTAAGCTCAAGGTCGTCAACTGGGCGCATCAACATTGGATCAACCATTGAGGAACGGCTTGGTGCTAACTCACCAGAGATTTCGCTGCTCTCAAGGGCAGCAAATACGACTAATTGATCGACCAAAATACTGGCGGCCTGCCGAATAGTCTCTTCCGGGGTCATCACACCATTAGTTTCGATAGTCATCACCAAGCGATCTAAGTCAGTACGCTGTTCTACCCGCGCTGATTCCACGGCATAACTAACCCGTGTTACCGGACTAAATGAGGCATCCAAGACAATACGACCGATGAGTTTTGTTGTTTCATCATGATATTGGCGCATATTGCCAGGAATATAACCGCGTCCCTTTTCTACCTTAATCTGCATATCTAATTTGCCACCAGCGGCTAAATGTGCAATGACATGATCGGGGTTAATAATTTCTACATCATGGGGCAAATCGATATCTTTAGCAGTGACCACACCAGGACCGTCTTTGCGTAAGTTAATCGTAACTTCATCGCGTGACTGTAATTTGAAGACGACGCCTTTTAGATTGAGCAAGAGATTAACAACATCTTCCTGCACGCCGTCGAGCGTGGAATACTCATGAACTACACCAGAAATAGCGACCTCAGTTGGCGCAAAGCCAACCATTGATGACAGCAATACCCGACGTAAAGCATTTCCTAGTGTATGACCATAACCACGTTCAAATGGCTCCATCACCACTTTAGCTTGATTGGGGGTAAGCGCTTCTACAGAAATAATTTTTGGCTTGAGCAAGTTTGTTTGCATATATTTTCCTTATGGGTGCCTAATTAGCGCGAATATAATTCGACGATCAAACTTTCATTAATATCACCGCTGATTTCTTCGCGGTCGGGCACTTGCTTAAATGTTCCCTCTAGCTTTGCCGCATCAACTGAAACCCAGCTAATGACGCCAGTTTGCTGAACCAAATTCAAAGATTCTTGAATCCGGTTTTGCTTCTTCGCTTTTTCACGAATTGAGATTACATCGCCAGGCTTAACCTGAATCGATGGAATATTTACTGCGCTGCCATTTAACATGACTGCACAATGAGAAACTAATTGACGTGCTTCAGCGCGTGTTGAGCCAAAGCCCATGCGATAAACCACATTATCAAGACGTGACTCTAGTAACTGCAAGAGGGTTTCACCCGTATTGCCTTTACGACGCTCAGCCTCGGCAAAGTAACGACGAAACTGGCGCTCTAAAACCCCATAAATTCGTTTTACTTTCTGTTTTTCACGTAGCTGATTACCATAATCAGAGGTACGTGAGCCCGAAGTGCGCCCATGCTGACCAGGCTTACTATCAAGCTTGCACTTGTCTGATAATGAACGGCGAGCGCTCTTTAAAAATAGGTCGGTTCCTTCCCGACGAGATAACTTGGCCTTAGGGCCTAAATAACGTGCCACGATGCTTTCCTTTCTTTGCCGCAGTCTTGCGACCAGCGGTTAGTTCGCTTTAAATTCAAACGAACAGTGGGCTTAAACAATTAAAAAATAACACTTTTAAAAACACATTAACAACAATAAAACTTAAATACGACGACGCTTTGGAGGGCGACAGCCATTGTGCGGTACTGGGGTTACATCCTGAATCTCAGTAATTTTGATGCCCAATGAATTTAAGGCGCGTACAGCAGATTCGCGTCCAGGGCCTGGGCCCTTAATTTGTACTTCTAAATTTTTAATACCGCATTCAATGGCTGCTTTACCTGCTACTTCTGCAGCTACTTGAGCTGCAAACGGGGTTGACTTGCGCGAGCCCTTAAAGCCTTGTCCGCCGGACGTAGCCCAAGATAAGGCATTCCCTTGACGATCAGTAATCGTAATAATGGTGTTATTAAAAGAAGCGTGCACGTGCGCGATGCCATCGGCAACATTCTTTTTTACTTTTTTGCGAGCACGCTGAGCGGTTGCTGCTGCGGTTTGTGGTTTTGCCATTTCAGTACGCTTTCTTGATTATTTCTTCAGTGCAATGCCAGACTTACGCGGGCCTTTGCGGGTACGTGCATTCGTCTTGGTACGTTGGCCGCGAACCGGCAAGCCCTTACGATGACGAACGCCACGATAACAGGCTAAGTCCATCAAACGTTTAATGCTCATTGTGACTTCACGACGTAAATCGCCTTCGGTCGTCAATTTGCCAACTTCATCACGTAGCTTTTCTAAATCAGCGTCAGTGAGATCTTTAATTTTTTTATCAAAAGCTACACCGGTAGATTGGCAGATTTTTCTGGCTTGGGTTGTCCCAATGCCATAGATTGCCGTCAAACCAATAACGGTATGTTGATGATTTGGGATATTGACCCCAGCGATACGTGCCATGAGATTTCCTCTTAATTAACCGAATCAGCCTTGGCGCTGCTTATGACGTGGATCTGACGAGCAAATCACACGCACAACGCGTTTACGCTTAATGACCTTGCAATTTCTGCAAATAACTTTTACGGATGCTAAAACTTTCATCATTCACCTCTTTAAATATACTGACTACTTAATCACTACTTCGCACGGAAAATAATTCTTGCGCGCGTTAGGTCGTATGGAGTCATCTCCACCGTTACCTTATCCCCTGGCAGAATGCGAATGTAATGCATGCGCATCTTGCCTGAAATATGACCCAAAACAACATGCCCGTTTTCTAACTTCACTCGAAACATCGCATTTGGTAAATTTTCAATAATCTCACCCGCCATCTGAATAACATCATCTTTAGACATAATTACAGTGCGGAACCCATCTTAAAATTGGCTTTTTTCATTAAAGAGCCATACTGCTGTTGCATCACAAATGATTGCACTTGAGCCATAAAATCCATGGCGACAACGACAATAATTAATAAGGATGTACCGCCAAAATAAAATGGTACGTTGTACTTCAAAACTAAGAATTCTGGCAATAAGCAAACTAAAACCATATAAATGGCGCCGCCTAAAGTAAGTCGCACTAAAATTTTGTCGATATAACGAGCAGTTTGCTCGCCTGGTCGAATACCCGGTACAAAGGCGCCGCTTTTCTTTAAGTTTTCAGCAGTATCTTTACTATTAAAAACTAAAGCAGTATAGAAAAAGCAAAAGAAAATAATTGCAGCAGCATAAAGAATTGTATATACCGGCTGACCTGGGGCTAGCGTTGCGGCTAAATCTTTCAGTCCACGACTAAACATATTGCTATTTTCACCAGAGGTAAACCAACCGGCTATCGTCGCTGGAAATAAAATAATTGAGGAAGCAAAAATAGGAGGAATTACACCCGCCATATTTAATTTCAGCGGCAGATGCGATGATTGGCCGCCATACACTTTATTGCCTACTTGTCGCTTGGCATAATTAACCAAAATGCGCCGCTGGCCACGTTCAACAAAAACTACAAAATACGTTACGCCAATTACGATAGTCACAATGAAGATAGCTGACAAAATGTTCATTGAGCCAGTACGCACTAACTCTAGCAAGCTTCCTAGTGCACTAGGAAGTCCTGAAACAATACCGCCAAAAATAATAATCGAAATACCATTTCCTAGGCCGCGCTCTGTAATTTGCTCGCCAACCCACATCAAGAACATCGTGCCAGTAACCAAGGTGACTACGGTATTTAAACGAAATATCATGCTTGGATCAATGACTAGACCAGGCTGCGCCTCAAGCGCAACGGAAATTCCGAGCGCTTGAAAAGTTGCCAATAACACTGTGGCATAGCGCGTGTACTGAGTTATTTTTCTCTGTCCCGCTGGACCTTCTTTTTTCATAGCTTCAAGTGAAGGCAACACAATAGTCATGAGTTGCATGATGATGGAGGCAGAGATATACGGCATGATGCCAAGCGCAAATACTGTGAAGCGCGATAACGCACCACCTGAAAACAAATTAAACATTCCTAAAATGCCATCTTTTTGACCGGCAAATAACTGAGCCAACTGATCAGGATCAATTCCAGGTACAGGAATATGTGCACCAATACGATAGACCACTAAAGCGAGCAAAAGGAAAACTAAGCGACGACGTAAGTCGCCGAACTTATTGCCCGATTGCGCGATGCTGGAGATAGTAGGTGTCGCGATTGCCATGGGATTAGTAAATTACACCGCTTCCAAAACTTGGCCGCCGGCTGCTTCAATTGCTGCCTTAGCACCAGCTGTGGCTGTTAAGCCTTTTAAAATAACAGCGCGCTTTAGTTCGCCGGTTTTAACGACTTTTACTGCCTGAATTTGTTCGCCTGCTAAACCATGCTGTCTTAACACCAACAAATCGACCTCAGCCACACCCATTTTTTCTAGATCATTCAAGGTAATTTGACCAACGTGGCGACGAGTTAAGGAAACGAAACCACGTTTTGGTAAACGACGATACATTGGCATTTGACCGCCTTCGAAGCCGACTTTATGAAAACCACCCGAACGCGATTTTTGGCCCTTATGGCCACGACCCGCAGTTTTACCTAAGCCTGAGCCAATACCACGGCCAACCCGACGTCGATTTTTCTTAGCGCCAGCAGCAGGTTTAATTGTATTAAGTTGCATTTTTTTACCTATTTACTTTCTGATCTTTTAGCTAATGACCTTGATCAAATAAGAAACCTTATTCATCATGCCGCGCACCGCTGGGGTATCTTGCAATTCCGATACTGAATTAATCCGGCGCAGCCCTAAGCCACGTACAGTTGCGCGATGACTTTCACGCGTGCCCACTAAACTGCGTACAAGCTGCAATTTGACTGTTGGATTGGATTGATTTGTTGTCATATTTAATTCCTATTCTGGATCTGCTTAACCGAGAATTTCTTCAACTGATTTACCGCGCTTAGCGGCAATTTCAGCGGGAGTACTCATCTTGCTTAAACCATCAATGGTTGCGCGTACCATGTTGTAAGGGTTAGTAGAGCCAATAGACTTAGCAACCACATTGGTCACGCCCATCACATCAAAAATGGCGCGCATTGGACCGCCAGCAATCACGCCAGTACCTTCTTTAGCAGGTGACATTAATACTCGTGAAGCGCCATGTTGGCCAATAACGGAGTGCTGTAATGTACCCTTACGAAGGGGTACCTTAATCATTTTGCGACGCGCTTCATCCATCGCCTTTTGAACAGCCACTGGAACTTCTTTTGATTTTCCTTTGCCCATACCAATTCGGCCATCACCGTCACCAACTACAGTTAATGCGGCAAAACCCAGAATTCGTCCGCCTTTAACTACCTTAGTAACGCGATTAACTGCAATCATCTTTTCACGAAGACCATCATCGCGTTCTTCTGATTGCATTTTGGTTTGCATTTTTGCCATTTTTTTTCCTAAACCCAATAATTAGAACTTGAGGCCGGCTTCGCGTGCTGCCTCAGCCAATGCCTTAATTCGTCCGTGATAACGGTGCCCAGAGCGATCAAATGCCACATCAACTATGCCGGCCTTAACCGCACGCTCAGCAATTAATTTGCCAATTTGTTGCGCTGCTGCGCTGTTGCCGCCATTTTTAAGTGCTTGGCGTAGATCTTTTTCCATAGTTGAGGCAGCTGCTAGCACCTTAGTACCGCAGGGGCTATATACTTGCGCAGAAATATGCGCATTACTGCGAATCACTGTTAGGCGATTGGCAATCTGCTCTGCAATTCGAATACGCGTTTGGCGTGCACGGCGTTGTCTTGATTCGTCTTTATTCATAGATAATCTCGCTTACTTCTTCTTAGTTTCTTTCAGATGAACTACTTCGTCGACATAGCGCACGCCTTTACCTTTATAGGGCTCGGGTGAACGATACGCACGCACTTCAGCAGCAACCTGACCAACTTGTTGCTTGCTGGCGCCTTTAATAATAATTTCTGTTTGCGACGGAGTTTCTGCTTTTACACCTTTTGGCAGGTTATAAATAATGTCATGCGAGAAACCCAACTGCAATTTTAGTGCGTCACCTTGAGCTTGGGCGCGATAGCCAACGCCAACTAAACTCAACTTACGCTCAAAACCTTGTGTTACTCCAAGCAACATATTGTTCACTAAAGCACGAGTAGTGCCTGATAATGCGCCCGCTTCGGGTGAGCTATCTTTCAATTCAACGGTAATAATTCCGTCGGCCTGCTGCAAACCAATAGAAGGATGTAAATTGTGCGTCAAAGTTCCCAACGGGCCTTTAACCGTAACCAATGCGCCACTGATAATAATTTCTGCGCCCTTAGGCACTGGAATGGGGGATTTACCGACTCTAGACATGAAGATCTCCTTAGGCGATATAGCAAATAACTTCGCCACCCACGCCGGTTGCGCGTGCTTTGCGATCAGTCATTACGCCTTGCGGGGTCGAAATAATTGCCACTCCCAAACCATTCATCACTTGAGGAATGTCATGACGTCCCTTGTAAATGCGCAAACTCGGGGTTGATACCCGATCGATGCGCTCAATGACAGGGCGGCCTGCATAATATTTGAGTTCAATTTTTAGCACTGGCTTAGCTGCTTCGCCTTGAATTTCAAAACCATCGATATAGCCTTCATCTTGCAAGACTTTAGCAATAGAAACTTTAATTTTTGATGACGGCATGATAACGTTCGGTTTTTGCACCGCTTGCGCGTTGCGAATCCTTGTTAACATGTCGGCGATTGGATCGCTGATGCTCATAAGTTCTCCTGAATTCTTTCGCCGCTTACCAGCTGGCCTTGGTTAAACCGGGGATTTCGCCACGAAAAGCGATTTCACGAATTTTGCCGCGTGCCAATCCAAACTTACGGAATGTGCCACGTGGCCGACCGGTTAATGAACAACGATTCCGTTGACGAATCGGGCTTGCGTTTCTGGGTAGGGCCTGCAACTTTAAGCGGGCTTCATAGCGCTCTTCATCGCTTCTTGTGGTATCAGCAATGATAGCTTTTAGTTCGGCGCGCTTAACTGCATATTTTTCAGCACATTTAACGCGCTTTTTTTCGCGCTCAATCAGGGACATTTTTGCCACGTTAACCTCTTAATTGCGGAATGGGAATTTAAATGCTGCCAAGAGTGCTTTCGCTTCCTCATCGGTTTTGGCAGTGGTAGTAATGCTGACATTGAGGCCGCGCAGGGAATCAATTTTGTCGTACTCAATTTCGGGGAAAATAATTTGCTCTTTCACGCCGATGTTGTAATTACCGCGACCGTCAAAAGCCTTCCCTGAGATACCACGGAAATCGCGTACCCGGGGCAGCGCTACGGTCACAAAGCGATCTAAAAACTCGTACATCTTTGCGCCACGTAAGGTGACCATGGCGCCAATGGGATAACCTTGACGAATTTTAAAACCGGCAATGGCTTTACGTGCTTTAGTTACAACGGGTTTTTGACCGGCAACTTTAGTTAAGTCGCTAACGGCGTTTTCAATAATTTTCTTATCGTTAACAGCCTCTCCTAAGCCCATGTTAAGCGTAATTTTGGTTACACGCGGTACTTGCATTACCGACTTATAGCCAAACTTCGCCATTAAATCAGCAACTACTTTTTCTTTGTAATGTTCTTGAAAACGGGTACTCATAATTTCTCCAAATTCCTTAGGCGCTTACGCTAGTGCCAGTGGTTTTCAAATAGCGGACTTTTTTACCATCAACGAGTTTGATCCCAACTCGTGATGCTTTACCGTTGCCATCAACCAACGCAACATTGGAAATATGGATAGGCATAACCTTATCAATCATTCCGCCTGTAACACCAGCGGCAGGATTCGGTTTAGTAGCTTTTTTGTAGACGTTGATACCCTCTACTACGAGCTTTTCTTCCATCACGGTTGTCACTGTTCCGGTTTTGCCTTTATCGCGACCCGTTAATACCACCACCGAATCGCCTTTACGAATTTTTTTCATATCAGCCTCTTAAATCTCTGCTTTAAATAACTTCTGGTGCCAGCGAAACAATTTTCATAAACTTCTCGGTACGTAATTCGCGCGTTACTGGTCCGAAAATGCGAGTGCCAATTGGCTCTAATTTGGCGTTCAATAACACCGCTGCATTTTCATCAAACTTAATGAGTGAACCATCAGGGCGCCGCACGCCTTTGGCAGTGCGCACAACTACAGCGTTATAAATATCGCCTTTTTTAACGCGGCCACGTGGCGCAGCAGACTTAACGCTGACTTTAATAACATCGCCAATGTTGGCATAGCGTCTTTTGGAGCCGCCCAATACTTTGATGCATAACACTTCACTGGCGCCTGTATTGTCGGCAACCTGCAATCTACTTTCGGTCTGAATCATTTTTAATCCCCAACTTATTAGCCAAAGGCAAACAGTCTTGGTTCCGTCTAAGGGCTTTGGCAGAACAGCCAAAACCCGGAATTAATGAAAATACTATCTCGTTTACTGCGAAAAGCCCATGATTCTATAACGAAAAGCGCAGTCTGGCAAGCCAATTAGCCCTAAAACCGCGCAATATTCTTTAAATACCCCGTGAAGCCTCAACTAACCGCGTAACAACCCATGATTTAGTGCGTGAAATGGGGCGCGACTCAGCAATTTCAACGGTGTCGCCCATTTTGTACTGACCAGCTTCATCATGCGCATGGTATTTCTTGGAATGGCCAACATATTTGCCATACAAGGCATGCTTAACTTGACGCTCAACCAACACGGTCACAGTTTTTTGCATTTTGTCGCTTACTACCCGTCCAATTAAAGTGCGGCGTAAGGGTGTAGAAGTTTCTGTCATATGCCCACCTTATTTCTGTACAGTTTTTTGGGTAATAAAGGTTTTTACTCGCGCGATATCGCGCTTGACCTTGCCCAATTGACTGGTATTTTGAAGTTGTTGAGTGCCTTTTTGCATGCGCAGCTTAAAACTCGCTTTGAGCAATTCTGAAAGTTCGCTATTTAAAGCACCCAGATCTTTTGTTTGTAAGTCTTTATTTGTCATATTCATCTATCCTTATTAGCCCAGATGGCGAATTACGAAGGTAGTTTGGAGTGGCAATTTAGCTGCAGCTAACTTAAAAGCTTCGCGCGCCAATGCCTCATCTACACCATCCATTTCGTATAAAACCTTACCTGGCTGAATTTCTGCCACGTAATATTCGGGATTACCTTTGCCGTTACCCATACGTACTTCAGCGGGTTTTTGTGAAATAGGCTTATCAGGGAAAATACGAATCCAAATTCGACCGCCACGCTTAATGTGTCGAGTCATGGCACGTCTTGCAGATTCAATTTGGCGCGCTGTTAAACGACCACGACCAACTGCCTTGAGGCCAAAGTCGCCAAAAGATACTGAGCTACCACGAGTGGCAACACCGGTATTACGGCCTTTTTGCTCTTTACGAAATTTGCGACGCTTAGGTTGTAACATACTTAATCTCCTGACTTCTTCGTATCAGCAGCAGGGGTTGCGTTATCTGCAGTGCCCACTTCAACCGCTTTACGTACCCGCTTCACAACGGGTTTAGTTGTTACTTTTGGTTTTTCATCTAATGCTACTGCTGTCTTATCACCAGCAGCTGGGCTACGACGTGCAGTTTTAGCAGGAGCACGACGGGATTTTTTATCATCGATGCTTGGCTCAATTGCTGGCGCACTTGCTACTGGTGGCGCTTCAGCTCCACGACCCAAAGTATCGCCCTTATAAACCCACACTTTTACACCAATGATGCCGTAAGTAGTTTCTGCTTCAGAGGTCGCGTAATCAATATCGGCCTTCAAGGTATGCAATGGAACGCGGCCTTCACGGTACCATTCGCGGCGCGCAATTTCTGCGCCATTTAAACGACCTGAAGACATAATTTTAATTCCTTGAGCACCTAAACGCATTGCGCTTTGCATTGCACGCTTCATTGCTCTACGGAACATAATGCGTTTTTCAAGTTGCTGTGTAATTGAATCAGCAATTAATTGCGCATCAACTTCAGGCTTACGAATTTCTTCAATATTGACATGCACAGGAACGCCCATACGCTTTTGTAGTTCACGGCGAAGCACTTCAATATCCTCGCCCTTCTTACCAATAACAACACCTGGGCGTGAGCTATAAATCGTAATACGCGCATTTTTTGCAGGGCGCTCAATAATGACTTTACTAACCGACGCATTCTTTAATTTCTTTTTGAGATAAAGACGAACATCGACGTCTTCTTTCAGCATCTTCGCAAAATCAGTATTGTTAGCATACCAACGTGAAGTCCAATTCTTGGTTACCGAGAGTCGGAATCCAGTGGGATTTATTTTTTGGCCCATAACTTTCCTTAATTACTCAGGGTCACGCAAATGTGACAAGTTTGTTTTTCAATTTGATTACCACGGCCTTTAGCGCGCGCAGTAAAACGTTTTAATGAAGTTGCTTTATCGACAATGATGGTGGCTACTTTGAGCTCATCAATATCGGCGCCTTTATTGTGCTCGGCATTTGCAATCGCCGATTCAACTACTTTTTTAACAATAAAAGCCGCTTTCTTTGGGCTGAAATTTAAAATATGCATAGCTCGAGCAATTGGCAAACCACGAATTTGATCGGCGACCAAACGCGTTTTTTGTGCCGAAATGCGGGCGCTTTTATGAGTTGCTTTCACTTCCATCATCATCCCCTTACTTCTTCACAACTTTCTTATCGGCCGAGTGACCTTTGAAAGTACGGGTCAAGGCAAACTCACCTAGCTTATGACCCACCATGTTTTCTGAAACGTAGACTGGCACATGCTGACGACCGTTATGCACGGCTAACGTCAAGCCAATGAAGTCTGGCAATATTGTGGAACGGCGCGACCAAGTTTTGATCGGCTTTTTATCTTTATTAGCCTGTGCGACTTCAACTTTTTTTACCAAGCTGGCATCACAAAATGGGCCTTTTTTCGCGGAACGTGTCATGTATTTTTCCTTAATCGCTTAGTCATTAACGCTTCTGGCGACGCTGAACAATCATTGTCGTTGTGCGCTTATTGCGGCGCGTGCGATAACCTTTCGTTGGCGTTCCCCATGGCGATACAGGCACACGACCTTCGCCAGTTTTGCCTTCACCACCACCATGTGGGTGATCAACTGGGTTCATGGCAACGCCACGAACGGTGGGTCGAATTCCCCGCCAGCGATTTGCGCCTGCTTTACCAATTTGGCGCAAACTGTGTTCTTCGTTACCTACTTCACCAATTGTGGCGCGGCACTCGATTAACACCCGACGAACTTCGCCTGAGCGTAAACGGACTTGAGCATAAACGCCTTCGCGCGCCAACAACACTGCTGAAGCACCCGCAGAGCGAGCAATTTGTGCGCCCTTGCCTGGCAACATTTCAACGCAATGGATCGTGCTACCAATGGGAATATTACGAATAGGTAAATTATTGCCCGCCTTAATTGCAGCCTCAGAGCCATTCATAATTTGTTGGCCAACGGTCATGCCTTTAGTAGCAATGATGTAACGTCTTTCGCCATCAGCGAACAGCAATAAGGCAATGTTAGCGCTACGATTGGGATCGTATTCTAAGCGCTCTACTTTTGCGAGTATGCCATCTTTATCATTCCGTTTGAAATCTACTACGCGGTAATGATGCTTATGTCCACCACCTTTATGACGAGTAGTGATGTGGCCATTGTTGTTACGGCCTGCTTTTTGGAACTGTGGCTCAACTAACGCTGCAAAAGGTTTGCCTTTATGCAGATCAGGATTTACTACCTTGACCATTGAACGACGACCTGGTGAGGTCGGTTTTGTTTTCATCAGTGGCATGGTTAACTTGCCTCCGCTTCAAAGTTAATTTCTTGACCAGGCTTCAAATTGACATACGCTTTTTTAGTGTGGTCACGACGCCCTTCAAAACGACCATAGCGCTTCGGCTTGCCTTTTTGATTGACAATTTGTACCGAGTCAACTTGCACCTTAAAAAGTAATTCAACTGCTTGCTTTACATCCAACTTATTGGCTTCGCGAGCAACTTGAAAAACGACTTGTTCATTTTTATCAGCCACCATGGTTGCTTTTTCCGAAATAACCGGACCTAGCAATACCTTCATTAGTTTGTGATCGTTTTTGCGTACTAGATTCATTTCAGCAACTCCTCGATTTTTGCAATCGCTGCTTTGCTAACCAATACTTTTTGGAACTGCACCAATGCCAATGGGTCTGCATGCTGTGGCTCCATGACTGCAATTTTGTACAGATTACGTGAGGCCAAGTACAAATTTTCACTAACTTGGTCAACAATAATAAGCACCGAGTCGAGACCCATTGCTTTGACTTTATCGGCTAATTGCTTCGTTTTTGGCGCGTCTAATTTAAATTCATCAATGACATTCAGGCGACCTTCGCGGGCCAACTGCGACAGAATCGATTTCATGCCAGCGCGATACATTTTTTTATTTACTTTATGGCTGTAATTTACTTCTGGTGAATTAGGGAATATCCGACCGCCTCCACGCCACAGTGGTGATGAAGTCATACCCGCACGTGCTCGACCAGTGCCCTTTTGGCGCCATGGTTTTTTCGTGCTGTGCTTAACTTGTTCGCGGTCTTTTTGCGCGCTATTACCACTGCGCGCGTTGGCTTGATATGCAACCACCACTTGATGTATTAGAGCCTCGTTATACTCGCGCTCAAAAATCTCTGGTGAGGCTTGAATACCGGCTGCTAATGTGCCGTTATCTTGGAGAAGCTTAATTTCCATTTGGGGCTCTCCTTATTTTTTCTTCAGCGGTGTTTTAACCGCTGGAGTAACGATGACTTTGCCGCCAGGAGCTCCTGGAACTGCGCCCTTAACCATAATGAGGCTACGTTCTGCATCAATGCGGGCAATGACTAAATTTTGTGCGGTACGCGTTTCGTCACCAAGGTGACCGGTCATGCGTTTTCCTGGAAACACCCGACCTGGATCTTGTGCCATACCAATCGAACCGGGTACGTTATGTGAACGCGAATTACCGTGACTAGCGCGACCAGACTTAAAGTGGTGACGCTTAATCGTGCCTGCGTAACCCTTACCAATGGTTACACCTTGTACGTCAACTTTTTGACCAGCAGTAAACGTATCAACGCCGACAACTTGGCCGGGCGTGAACTCGCTAACTTTTGCTGAGTCTAAGGTGAATTCATTAAGACCGTTGCCTGCTAAAACGCCTGCTTTAGCAAAGTGTCCGGCCATAGATTTAGTAACGCGACTTGCTCTACGGGTACCGTGAGCCAACTGAACAGCATCATAGCCATCAGTAGCCAAGGTTTTAACCTGTGCAACTCGGTTATCGCTAACGTCAATTACAGTGACGGGAATTGCTTCACCTTCATCCGTAAAAAGACGGGTCATGCCGACCTTACGGCCGATCAAGCCTAAGCTCATTTTCAAACTCCACGCCGACTTCGATTGGCCGGCAATAATTTAATAACTAATCTATAAAGTAAAATATTACTTATAAATCAATGACTTAAAACAAAATTTCAATATAACTAGGTTTATTAATGCCGCTATAAACCCGGAAAAGCCTATGATTCTA
>JBAXGQ010000001.1:0-64790 GCA_037139315.1 Burkholderiaceae bacterium | reverse complement strand
GAAAAGAAAACCTCAAAACACTCTGCTGAATTTGGGCAAGGTGCTATTGAAGGTGTTGCTGGCCCAGAAAGCGCAAATAATGCTGCGGCTCAAACCTCATTTATTCCTTTGCTAACTTTAGGTATTCCACCAAATGCGGTTATGGCATTAATGGTGGGCGCAATGACCATTCATAATATTCAGCCAGGCCCACAAGTGATGACCAGCAACCCTGCTTTATTTTGGGGCTTGATTGCGTCGATGTGGATTGGAAACTTGATGTTAATTCTGCTCAATCTACCGCTCATTGGTATGTGGGTACAGATTTTGAAAATTCCCTATCGTTTTCTTTATCCCGCTATTTTAGTTTTCTGCTGTATCGGGGTTTATACGGTTAACAATACGGTATTTGACGTCTACATCACCGCCACCTTTGGCATTATTGGCTACCTATTTTTTAAACTGGGTTGCGAACCCGCACCGCTTTTATTAGGCTTTGTATTGGGTCCGATGATGGAAGAAAACTTCCGCCGCGCTTTATTACTATCGCGAGGTGATTTTTCTACCTTTATTACCCGCCCTCTGTCGCTTGGCCTCTTGGTGGCGGCTGCTTTAATGGTGGTGATTGTGGCCTTGCCAGCAATTAAACAAGGGCGTGAAAAAGTCTTCGTCGAAGATCAATAAATCCCCTAATACTCTTTTGCTTCATGAGGAAGCCCGCATCGTCTGCGGGCTTTTTTCTTTCTCGTGCAGCGATCTTCTCTACAATTAGCGAATGTCAAAAGAAAGCCCTAAAAATCCAGCCTCTAATAAGACTAAAGCGCTAGCCGCTGAACCTTCTAATTTTCTCCGCCAAATTATCGAGCACGATTTAGCCCAACCTTTATACCAACAGCGTCCACTGCACAACGATGCTGACGGCAATGCCTTACCCCCACTGATTACCCGCTTTCCACCTGAACCAAATGGCTATTTACATATTGGGCATGCTAAAAGTATTTGTCTCAATTTTGGTCTAGCTGCTGAATATCAAGCACGCGCTGGTGGTGCCCGTTGCAACATGCGCTTAGACGATACAAATCCTGTAAAAGAAGAGGTTGAATACGTTGATAGTATTTTAGATGCCGTACGCTGGCTTGGTTTCGATTGGGAGGCAAATGGTCAAACCCATTTGCATTACGCCAGCGATTATTTCGCACAGCTCTATCAATTTGCGGAAATCTTAATCGAACATGGCAAAGCGTATGTCGATAGCCAAACAGCCGATGAAATACATGCCAAACGGGGTAACTTTAATCAAGCAGGACAAAATAGCCCTTATCGTGAGCGTAGTGTGGCGGAAAATTTACAACTCTTTCGCGCGATGCGGGCGGGTGAGTTTAGCGATGGCCAGCATGTACTGCGTCTAAAAATTGATATGCAACACCCTAATATCGTCATGCGCGATCCAGTGATTTACCGTATTCGTCATGCGCATCATCATCGGACTGGTGACCAGTGGTGCATTTATCCTTTGTATGATTTCACCCACTGCATTTCTGATGCCCTCGAATTCGTGTCACATTCGATTTGTACCTTAGAGTTTGAAAATAATCGACCGCTCTATGATTGGATTCTGAACACCCTAAAAGAAGCCGGTGTCTTTAGTGATCCACTACCGCATCAGCACGAATTTGCGCGCCTCAATTTAACCTATACCCTCACTAGTAAACGTAAATTACTGCAATTAGTCGAAGAAAAATGTGTTGATGGCTGGGATGATCCACGCATGCCAACCATTGTTGGTATTCGTCGCCGCGGCTACACCCCTGAAAGCCTCCGCTTATTTTGTGAACGTATTGGCGTCTCGAAGGCTGACAGTTGGATCGATATGAGTACGTTAGAACAGGCTTTGCGAGACGACTTGGATGCCAAGGCGCCGCGGGCTACTGCGGTACTAAAACCGCTAAAACTGGTGATTGAAAACTTTCCTGAAAATGGTTCTGAAGCTTGCTCGGCTCCACGGCATCCGCATCATCCTGAATGGGGTAAGCGAGAATTTAACTTTACGCGTGAAGTTTGGATCGAGGCCGATGACTTTATGTTGGAGCCAGTAAAAGGCTTCTTTCGACTTTATCCTCCCAACAATGACCAAGCAGGAGGACGCGTACGGCTACGCCATGGTTTTGTGATTGAATGCACGGGAGTTGAGTTGGATAGCAATGGCCAAGTCAAGCAAGTGAATGCGCGTTATTTTCCCGATAGCAAGAGTGGCACCCCAGGCTCGGACAACTATAAAGTGAAGGGGAATATCCATTGGCTTAGCGTTGCTGAGGCTCTCGCTGTTGAGGTACGTCTTTATGATCACCTGTTTACTGAACCTCATCCCGATAGCGGAGAAAATAATTTTCTCGCTCACCTCAATCCAAATTCAAAACAGATTATTACTGCATACCTCGAACCCAGCATGAAATCAGTCCAAGCCGGCGAGCGTTTTCAGTTTGAACGTCATGGATACTTTATTGCGGATGCCAGCGACTCACAAGCTGGAAAGCCAGTCTTTAATCGGACGGTGGCACTAAAGGATGCTTGGAAATAAAGCTGGCAACATTGGGATAGCGTAAAGCAATCTTTAACTCTTTCAGGCGGGTATTACTCACCCGCCGTGACTCACGCATAAATGACCAGAGCATTGGGCTTACTTTTTCTTTTACGGCAGCAGCCGTTAAACGAGGCGGTCGCTCAAGCTCATAAGCATCAGCAACTTGATCAAAATAATCGCCCATTTTGAGCTCTTCACCATCACAAGCATTGACGATGCGCTGGGGACGCCCACGAAATACTGCCGCGCAAATCAGGCGGGCTAAATCATCGCTCTGAATATGGTTGGAATAGGCATCTTCAGCGGCTAATAAAGCCGGCGTTCCCGCCTTCAGGCGTTCAATCGGCAAACGATTGAGGTCATAAATGCCGGGCACCCGCAAAATTGTCAAACTTGCTCGCTGCGTTAAAGCAAAGGTCCGTAATACCTGCTCAGCATCGACGCGGCGCTGCGCGCGCTCGCTTTGTGGGTCTATAGGCGTTGTTTCATGGACCCAAGAGCCATTAGCGTCACCGTATACCCCTGTGGTACTGACATAAATCAAGCGCCTGACGACACCGCCACCTTGGGCTAAAATTCGCAGTAGATTGCGGGTTCGGCGATCTTGATTACCTGAGTTAGGTGGTGGTGCTAAATGAATGACGGTTGCTGCTAATCCACTCAGACGCCATAGGCTCTCAGGATGATCAAGATTACCCAGAATAGGTAGTGCTCCAGCCTCTCGCAATGCTGGAAAACGCGTTAACTGAGAAGTCAGTGCAAAAATATGAAAAGCCGGTGCTAACTGCTCAACAACTCTTAGCCCTATATCTCCACATCCCACAATCAGGAGTCTAGGCTTAGCAAATAGGTGGGTGGTGTTACGCATTAGTTATATCGTACCGATTTATTGAAAGGAATGGGTTTTGGGGCATCGAGTCACACTGAAGGCTAGCGGTAAGGAGTTCACCGTCAACACCGATGAAACTATTTTAGAGGCCGCCCTGCGCCAAGGAATTAACTTGCCTTACGGCTGCAAGAATGGTGCCTGCGGTTCTTGTAAAGGGAAAGTGATTTCAGGCCAAGTTCAGCATGGCGAGCATAGTGAGAGCGCCTTGAATCGTGCTGAAGAATTAGCCGGTATGAGTCTATTTTGCTGCGCACAAGCTACCGCCGATCTCATCATTGAAGTGCGTGAAGTACAAGGGGGCAGCGATTTGCCGGTGCGTAAGGTGCCCTGTCGCGTGAACTCAATTACTCGCCCCACTACTGATGTGGCAATTTTGCAATTACAACTGCCTGCAGCTGAACGTTTTCAGTATTTAGCTGGGCAATATATTGAATTTTTACTCAAAGATGGTCAGCGCCGCGCTTACTCATTGGCTACCGCGCCCGAACACGATGGGCCCCTCGAAGTCCAAATTCGGCATTTGCCAGGCGGCATTTTTACTGATTTTGTTTTTGGGCATCAGCAAGACAGTAGTAATGACTACTCCAGCGGCATGCCAAGGCAATTTTTACAAGAGAAAGCAATCCTCCGTTTTGAAGGACCACTGGGTAGTTTCTTTTTGCGTGAAGAGTCGACTAAGCCCATCCTCTTTTTGGCTGCAGGCACCGGGATTGCGCCGATTAAAGCGATCATTGAACATATGCTTGCCAAAAAAATTCAGCGGCCCATCAGCCTCTATTGGGGCGGCCGTCGACCCACCGATCTTTACCTTGATGCACTATGCAAAAACTGGGCTGGCACCATCCCCGACTTTCACTATATTCCGGTAGTGTCAGATGCAATACCTACCGACCAGTGGCAAGGTCGAACGGGTTTTGTTCACCAAGCGGTGATGCAAGACTTTCCCAGTCTAAAGGCTATGCAGGTTTATGCTTGTGGGTCGCCACTGATGGTTAATGCTGCACGGCGTGACTTTATAGGCCAATGCCAATTACCGGAAGCTGAATTTTTTGCTGACTCGTTTACCAGTGCCGCAGATTTATCTCGCAGCTTAGATGAAACCGTTTCATAATTCAGTTTTATTTAATTTAATTACCATTCTTGCCTCATGACCAATAAAACGCTGAATACCGACGCCATTATGTTTATTACCCCACGCCCAGAATTGGTGATGGTGCAGGGTGAGGGTTCTTGGTTAACTGATCAAAATGGCAAGCGCTATCTCGACTTCATGCAAGGGTGGGCTGTAAATTGCTTAGGGCATGCTAACGCTGGCATGATTGCGGCGCTAAATACCCAAGCCAAATTATTAATTAGTCCTAGCCCTGCGTTTTACAACGAACCCATGCTGCGTTTAGCAAATCTACTGACTGCGAATAGCTGTTTTGATAAAGTTTTTTTTGCTAATAGTGGCGCCGAAGCAAATGAAGGGGCGATAAAGCTAGCGCGTAAATGGGGGCAAGTTAATAAGGCGGGGGCCTTTGAAATTATTACTTTTGATCATGGCTTTCATGGTCGTACTCTAGCTACTATGAGTGCTTCTGGCAAACCAGGCTGGGATAGCATGTTTGCACCACAGGTTGCCGGCTTTCCAAAAGCCAATCTTAACGACCTAAACTCGGTCATTGCCTGCATTACCGATAACACTGTGGCGGTAATGGTTGAGCCAGTTCAAGGTGAAGGTGGAGTTATTCCCTGTACGCCAGAATTTATGCAAAATTTACGCCAACTCACACAAGAGCGAAATATCTTATTGATAGTTGACGAAGTGCAATCGGGAAGCGGACGTACAGGCAGCTTATTTGCTTATGAACAATTTGGCATTAAGCCCGACATCATGACCTTGGGTAAAGGTATTGGTGGTGGCGTTCCCTTGGCAGCCCTATTAGCTACTGATGCAGTAGCTTGCTTTGTAGCTGGCAACCAAGGCGGTACTTACAACGGCAATCCCCTCATGGCAGCAGTAGGTATTAGTGTTGTTGAGCAACTCTTAGCCCCCCAATTTTTAGCCCAAGTGCAAGCTAAGGGCGAATTATTGCGTAATGAATTACGCCAACTGGTTGCAGAATTTCATTTAGAAGGAGAGCGGGGAATGGGCATGTTGCGGGCCTTAATGTTAGGTCGCGAAATTGGCCCTAAACTCGTAGAAATGGCTCGTGAGCAAAATCCAGTAGGACTTTTGATTAACTCACCACAACCCGATTTATTGCGTTTTATGCCGGCCCTAAATACCAGTGACGATGATATTCGCCTGATGGCTTCAATGCTACGTGGACTTCTCAAGCAATTAGTCTAATCTCTATTCACCTAAGTAGGCCTTGCGAACCCTTGCGTCAGCCATGAGTTCAGCGCCAGAACCAGCCAAGGTAATCAGTCCACTTTCCATGACATAAGCGCGCTGTGCAAGCTCCAAGGCTAAACGCGCATTTTGCTCAACTAATAAAATTGTCATGCCCGCTTTAGTTAAGGAATGAATAACATTAAAAATGGTTTCAACCATCAGTGGCGCTAGCCCCATTGAGGGCTCATCTAACAATAATAATTTCGGTTGCGCCATCAGCGCCCTACCCATTGCTACCATCTGCTGCTCTCCCCCCGAAAGTGTGCCCGCCATTTGTGTGCTGCGCTCTTTTAAGCGTGGGAAAAAAGTGTAGGTCTGATCTAAAAGACGTTTGAATTCAGCTGGGTTTTGCTGCAGAAAAGCACCCATTTGTAAATTCTCAAAAACAGTCATGCGCTTAAATACGCCACGGCCTTCAGGCACTAAACTTAAACCGCGCTTGACCAATTCATAAGCAGGTAAATGGCTAACAGGCTCGCGATTAAATTCAATCTCACCAGCACTTGCGGAAATGATTCCAGCTAAGGCATTTAACGTCGAGCTTTTGCCAGCGCCATTAGCACCAATTAAAGCGACTAACTCGCCAGAGTTAATCTCAAAATTAATTCCCTTAACTGCTGCTATACCGCCGTAAGATACTTTTAGGTCGCTGACTTGTAAAATATGCATTAGCTATTACCTAAATACGCACGGATTACTTCCGGATTATTGCGAACCTCACGTGGGCTTCCAACTGCAATAGTCTTGCCATAATCTAATACCGTGAGGCTATCGCATATTCCCATTACTAAACTAACGTCGTGCTCAATCAATAAAATTGTTTTGCCATCACCGCGAATTTTTAAAAGTAATTCGCGTAAGTCTAATTTTTCAGTCGCATTCATTCCCGCAGCAGGTTCATCAAGCGCCAATAACAAAGGATCGGTAGCCAAAGCACGGGCAATCTCTAAACGGCGTTGATGCCCGTAAGATAGATTGATCGCAGTATGATCAGCAAATTCGCCCAAGCCAACATAGTGCAAGAGCGCAAACGATTTTTCTCTGATGTCGCGTTCTTCGCGCTGTACCCGTTTACTCCGCATAACTGCACCAAAGACACCGGTATGCGAGCGGCAATGGCAGCCCACCATCACATTTTCTAAGGCAGTCATCGCCCCAAACAAGCGGATATTCTGAAACGTACGGGCAATACCCGCTTGGGTTACCTGGGCAATTGAATGGGGTAAATAGTTTTTGCCATTAAATTGAAATTGGCCGCTTTCGGCAGGATACAAACCTGTAATCACATTAAAAAAAGTGGTTTTGCCTGCTCCATTCGGGCCGATTAAGCCAACAATACTTCCCGTTGGCACGTTTAAACCGACATTATCTAAGGCATGTACGCCGCCAAAAAATTTCGATACATTAGCAACATCAAGTAATGCATTCATGAGGTTGATGCCCCCCGTTTTTGCCAAATTCCTTTGGGACGATAGAGCATGATCAATATTAAAGCTAAACCATAAATTAATTGGCGCAAAATTTCGGCATCAATAATGACCTGACCAAAAAGCGCATGTTGGATTGGTTGGACCACTCCACGTAGAACCTCGGGAAAAATGGCGAGCAATATGGCGCCAAGAATCACTCCGGGAATATGGCCAATACCACCCAAGACGACCATCGCTAACACCACAATCGATTCCCAGAGAGTAAAAGACTCGGGCGACACGAAACCTTGAAACCCGGCAAATAAAACCCCAGCCACCCCAGCAAATGAAGCGCCAATCGCAAACGCCAGTAATTTCATATTACGGGTGTTGATACCCATTGCTTGGGCTGCAACCTCATCCTCACGAATTGCGACCCAAGCGCGGCCAATCCGCGAATTTTGTAAGCGCATGCAGATCACCGTAGCAAGACATGCTAAAAAAAGAAAAAGATAAAAAATTAAATATAAAGCGGGCACTTGGATAAATCCAAGGTCTAAGGATTTGGCAAAAGAAATTCCAAAGAGCTCGATTGAGTCAATTGCGCGGATACCTTTAGGTCCATTCGTGAGATTAATGGGTCGATCTAAATTATTTAAAAAAATACGAATGATTTCACCAAAACCGAGAGTCACAATCGCTAAATAATCTCCCCGAAGTTTCAGCGTTGGTACACCCAAAATGATGCCAAATGTCGCTGCTAGAAGAGCGCCAATCAAACAGGCAAGCCAAATTGGGCTATGCAAACCCGCTGGAAAGAGCGCGGCGATGGCCGCAAAAGATTGTGTCAGGTGGGGCGATGCTAGCAAGGCAAACGTATAGGCGCCCAAGGCATAAAAGGCGATAAAACCCAAATCGAGTAAACCGGCAAAACCAACGACAACATTTAAGCCTAGTGCTAAAACAACATAGAGCAAAGCAAAATCCAGAACGCGCACCCAGTAATTACCGCCCACCGCGCCAATACACCAAGGCAAAATGAGCAGGCTTAATATTGCTAACAACAAAACCATACGGCGCTGGGAAATAAAATTAAGCACGATCAGAAACCCGTTCGCCAAGTAAACCGCTCGGACGTAATACTAAGACCATAATCAGCACAATAAAAGCAAAGATATCTTGGTAATTAGAGCCCAATACACCACCCGTTAAATCACCAATATAGCCAGCTCCTAACGATTCAATTAGGCCTAACAACAATCCCCCTAACATTGCCCCGCGAATATTGCCAATACCGCCTAAAACCGCCGCTGTAAAAGCCTTGAGGCCAGGGATGAAGCCCATATAAAAATTCGCATTGCCATAGTTAGTCGCAATCATCACCCCCGCTAAGCCTGCCAAAGCACCACCTAACATAAAGGTAATCGAAATGACCCGATTGGGATTAACCCCCATAAGCGCAGCAATTTGGGTTTGCTCAGCGGTTGCGCGCATAGCACGACCTAACCGAGTGCGCTCAACTAAAAGCAACAAAGCGCACATCACCAAAAAAGCGACCGCAATAATAATTAATTCTTTGCCAGTAATTGTTACGGCACTGTTAAATAATTGAATCGGCAGTGAAGGCAGCAACTGCGGATACATCAACGGGTCTCGCGACCACACCATCATGGCAATCGTTTGCAACAACACCGACATGCCGATAGCGGAAATCAGTGGTGCAAGCCGTGGGGCATTTCGTAAGGGCCGATACGCGACCCGCTCGATCGTATAACTAAGCGCGGCACAAACGGCCATCGTGATTGGCAAGACCAGCACCAATATCAGCCAGCCTGGTAAAAAAGGAGTGAGCATCATCATGCCCTGAATGAGGGTGAGAGAAACCAAAGCGCCAATCATCAGCACTTCCCCATGCGCAAAGTTAATAATGCCTAGTACGCCATAAACCATGGTGTAACCCAAGGCAATTAAGGCATAAATACTACCTAAAACTAGACCATTAACTAGCTGCTGGAGGAAAGTTTCCATCCGCCCATTTACATCTTGACGACGTCAAGCACGGATTTCTTTTTGTCTTTGTATTCGTATAGAGAAATAACACCATGCTGCAAATCGCCCTGTTTATCAAAGGCAATATTCCCAGTCAGGCCATTCATTTGGGTTTCTGGCATGACCAACAAAATTTTGGCTGGATCAGTCGATTTGGCCCGCTTCATGGCATCGACTAAAACGTAAACTGCATCATAGGTAAAGGGAGAATAAATTTGTACTTCAGTATTGAAGCGCTCTTTGTACCGCTTCTGAAAATCATTACCATTGGCCATTTTGCTTAAAGCCATACCCGCCTCTGAGCAAGTAACATTGGTAACCGCATCGCCCGCCAAATCGGCCAGCTTTTCAGTACACATCCCATCGCCACCCACAATCTTGGCAGTGATACCTAACTCCTTAGCCTGCTTAGCCAACGGCCCACCAGTAGCGTCCATGCCGCCATACATAATCACGTCTGGTTTTGTGCCTTTAATTTTAGTCAAAATAGCTTTGAAATCGGTAGCCTTATTATTGCTAGCTTCACGCGCCACAATTTTGAGGCCGGCAGCTTTTACGGTTTTCTCAAACTCATCAGCTAACCCTTTGCCATATTGAGTTGCATCGTCAATAATTGCGACCGACTTAGCCTGCAGTTTTTGGGTTACATAATTAGCCAATGCGGGCCCTTGCTGTGCATCTGTCGCGACTAAACGATAAGTCGTTTTAAACCCTTGCTTGGTATATTCAGGATTGGTTGCCGAAGGCGAGATTTGGGTAATACCAGCGTCACTATAAATTTTTGACGCCGGAATGCTAGTGCCAGAATTAAGATGGCCTACTACCGCAGCTACTTTAGTGTCGACTAATTTTTGCGCTACTTGGGTGGCAGTCTTTGGATCTTCCGCGTCGTCCTCTGGCACCAAAGTGAGGAATATTTTTTTACCATCAATCATTAAGCCAGTTTTATTAATTTCTTCAATCGCTAAACGTGCGCCATTTTCATTATCCTTGCCTAAGTGTGCAATTGGGCCAGTTAAAGGCGCAACGTGACCAATCTTCACTTCAGTGGCATCAGCTGGAACTGCTGCAGCCGGTTTTTTATCACTTTTGCCGCAGGCGCCAAGAAGCGTTACTAAAACAATGGCACTGACTGCGATACTGATTTGGCGCAAATTAAAGCGCTGAAATAATGCCTGCATATTGTTCACCTCTGAAATGAAATTAATCGACTAAACTTTTTGGCAAAGAAAAAACGGTATCTTCAACTATTCCAGGCAATGAATGTACCTGCCTAGGACCAAACTCTTGAATACGCTGCACAATTGCCTGCGCCAAAGTTTCTGGTGCCGACGCTCCAGCAGTAAGGCCAACGCGCTTTTTACCGACAAACCACTCCGCTTGTAATTGCTCGGGGGCATCAACCATGTAGGCTGGTACACCAAGTTTTTCAGCCAATTCACGCAAGCGATTCGAGTTCGAACTCATCTTACTTCCCACCACAATAACAACATCGACTTGCGGGGCCATAAATTTAACTGCATCTTGGCGGTTTTGTGTGGCGTAACAAATATCTTGTTTACGGGGTTTTATGATTTGCGGAAATTTTTGCGTTAAGGCATCAACAATTTCTTTCGTTTCATCAACCGACAAAGTTGTTTGGGTAACAAATGCTAATTTAGTATCGGCTGGAAAACTGAGTTTCGCCACGTCGCCTAAATTTTCAATTAAAAAGATACCAGTATTCGCTTGGCCCATCGTGCCCTCGACCTCAGGATGACCTGCATGTCCAATCATCAAAACAGTGAAGCCATCTTTACACATCTTGACAACTTCAACGTGGACCTTCGACACCAAAGGACAAGTGGCATCATAAATTTTCAAGCCTCGCGCTGCAGCATCTCGGCGTACTTCTTGCGAAACACCGTGTGCACTAAACACCACGATTGCACCCTTAGGTACTTCGGCCAGCTCCTCGACAAAAATGGCACCTTTCGTACGCAGTTCTTCGACCACATAAACGTTATGCACAATTTCATGGCGCACATAAATGGGGGCACCAAAGCGTTGCAAAGCTTCATTGACAATATTGATAGCGCGATCAACCCCGGCACAAAAACCGCGCGGCTGGGCCAAGATAATTTGCTCGAGATTGGAATTCATAACCTAAAGAATAGCAATAATTTGTGCTTCGAAGGTAATAGGCTTTCCTGCCAAGGGATGATTGAAATCAAACCAAGCTCCTTCTGCGTCAATCGACTGCAAGACACCGGCATATTGGGCACCATTCGGGGCATTAAATTCAACCACATCTCCCGCGGTAAATTCGGGTGAGTCTGCTTTGGCATTTTTCTGCAATGCCGCCAAAGAAACCCATTGCACTAAATCTTCGTTCCGCATTCCAAAGCTTGCTTCAGGGGGAATAACTGTAGTTTTTTGTTCGCCCACTTGAAGTCCGATTAACGCATTTTCAAAACAAGGTGCAAATTGACCCGAACCCAAAAGCAAAGTCGCAGGCCGATCTCCAAAGGTGTTTACAAAACTGTCCCCATTGGGCAATCCCAAACGGTAGTTCAGGGTCAAGTAGGAATTGGGCAATACCTGGGTCTTAGTCATTCTGCAATTGTAGCGAGGCCTACCCACAGTGTGCAGGGGGCGATTAAGGAGTGGCCCAAAGCACTACAACCCCGTGAAAAACTACGCTTGGAAGGCGCTCGATCCTTAAGTGATGCTGAACTACTGGCAATTTTTTTACGGGTTGGCGTACGCGGAAAAAGTGCCGTAGACCTAGCGCAGGACTTATTACAGGCATTTGGAAGTCTCGCCGCACTGTTAACTGCCAGTCTCCAAGAAATTTCCCGTCATCATGGCATTGGCCTCTCAAAATGGTCACAAATACAGGCGGCCTATGAATTGGTGAAACGGAGTCTTGAAGAAAATATTCAAACGAGCGCCGCTCTGACTTCGCCACAGCAACTAAAGGCCTTCTTACAAACCCAAATTGGGCGCCTGCCGCACGAAGTTTTTCTCTGCCTGTACCTAGACTCACAAAACTGCCTGATTGAGTGCCAAGAGCTCTTTCGAGGCTCAATAACGCAAACCGCAGTCTACCCCCGGGAAATTTTAAAAGAGGCTTTAAACCGCAACGCTAGTGCTCTCATCGTCGCCCATAACCATCCTAGCGGCAACCCGTTGCCGAGTGCAGCCGATATTGCCCTGACCGAATCGCTGCATACTGCTTTGCAATTAGTTGATATTCCCCTTCTCGACCACTGCATTGTGAGTCATGGCGGATTTTTCTCTTTCTTTGATTCAGGCTTGATTAATCAAGCCAAAAATGAAAGTGATTACTAACTTATTACAGTTCTGAGCGGCTGAGCGGTGGCTCGCCTGAGATTAAAGCAAGAAGGGACTAGCCCATATAGCCCTTAGCCTGATACAATTTATCCTTTTCGCAATTAAGGAGTCGTGTCATGGCAAAAGTTTGCCAAGTCACTGGGAAAAAGCCGATGGTTGGCAACAATGTTTCCCATGCAAACAATAAAACGAAGCGTCGCTTTTTGCCGAATTTGCAAAATCGTCGCTTTTGGATTGAATCAGAAAACCGCTGGATTAGCTTACGCTTGACCACTGCTGGTTTGCGCTTAATCGACAAGAACGGCATTGATGCTGTACTCGTTGATTTACGTGCACGTGGCCAAATTTAAGGGAGTTCAAGATGGCTAAAGGCGGTAGAGAGAAAATTAAGTTGGAGTCTTCAGCTGGTACTGGACACTTTTACACCACCACTAAAAATAAACGCACAAAACCTGAAAAATTGGAGATCTCGAAGTTTGATCCCACTATTCGTAAGCATGTGCCTTATAAAGAAACAAAACTCAAGTAATTTAGTTCAAACATAAAAAAACCCGCTCAGTTCACTGTGCGGGTTTTTTTATGGGTATTACCTTAATCTACTTACTTAAGCATAGCGGCGTAGACGCAATGAAAACTCACGCAAGCTGGTTAAACCACTAGCTTCTGCTTGATGACACCAAGCGCGCAATTGCACAACTAATTGTTCGCCCGTCGAATTTGAGCGCTGCCAAATCGCTTGTAAGTCGCGACGCATTTCAATCATGATACGTAATTGCGCATTGGTTGCCATGAGCTCTTCCAGTTTACTTTTTTCTGCCGCACTAAGACGAGCCTCGTCTTTGCCTACCCAGCTACGAGCATCTTTTAAATGTGCAGCAACGATATGCATTTGTTCCATCTCATAACTAAAGAACCTCCGCAAGGTCTTGCTATAACGGGCCATTACCTCGTACCGATTCGCAATAATGGCTTCTAGAGTGTCTTGGTCGGCAGGTCGAACTGGCACCAGCAAAGGCTTTGGCGGTACTTTTTTTACTGTCGCCAGACCCACTGCACTGAGCATCTGAATATAAAGCCAGCCAATATCAAACTCGTACCATTTATTAGAAAGCTTCGCACTTGAAGCAAAGGTATGGTGATTGTTATGCAATTCTTCGCCGCCAATTAAAATTCCCCACGGGACAATATTGGTTGAAGCATCCTCGCAATCAAAATTTCGGTAGCCCCAAAAATGGCCAATACCATTAATTACGCCTGCGGCAGTAATGGGAATCCACAGCATTTGTACAGCCCAAACAGTCGCTCCAATGGCGCCAAATAAAAATATATCGATGATCAACATGAGGCCAACGCCCTGCCAAGAAAATTTCGAGTAGAGATTTTTTTCGAGCCAGTCATCAGGAGTGCCGTGCCCATACTTGCTTAAGGTTTCGGGTTTATTCGCTTCCACTTTGTAAAGCTCTACCCCGCGTAAGAGCACAGTTTGGATGCCTTCAATTTGAGGACTATGGGGATCTTCAGGAGATTCACATTTAGCGTGATGTTTGCGATGAACGGCAGCCCACTCTTTAGTAACCATACCCGTTGTTAACCACAACCAAAGGCGAAAGAAATGCGCTACCGCCGGATGCAAATCGAGTGCCCGATGCGCCTGACAACGATGCAAATAAATAGTGACGCCAGCAATGGTGATGTGGGTGACGATTAAGGTAAAGACAACAATTTGCCACCAAGCCCAGTTTAAATAGCCATGGGCAAGCCCAGCGAGTAAATTGTCAGAAAAATCGAGTAAATAGCTAGAGTTCAAGCGTATATCCTTGGTTTATATAGTAGTTACCCTAATTTTACGCCTTGCGCCTAAAAACAGCAGCAAAGAATCCATCTGTACCATGCAAATGAGGCCAAAGCTGCCACCAGGGGTTGTCTGGACTAGTTCCCAGGGGTCTTTCCCCATCCATAAAGTGGTCTTTTAGGGCTTCAGCGGCTGGAATAACCTCAAATTCTGGGTGTTTAGCCAAAAAATCTTCAGCAATGGCTTGATTTTCAGCAGGCAACAAACTGCAAGTGCCATAAACCAGGCGTCCCCCTGGTTTTAATAGTCGACTAGCCGAAGCCAAAATACTGGCTTGCTTAGCATTTAATTCGGCAACGCCAGTTAAGCTTTGGCGCCACTTTAAATCGGGATTGCGGCGCAGGGTACCAATGCCGCTGCAGGGTGAATCAACCAAAACGCGATCAATTTTGCCGGCGAGACGCTTTATCTTGGCATCGTTTTCACTATCAATCCACACTGGATGAACATTAGATAAACCGCTACGTGCTAAGCGCGGCTTTAAATTCGTGAGCCGTCGTTGTGAAGTATCAAATGCATAAAGGCGTCCGGTTGAACGCATGATCGCACCAAGTGCGAGCGTTTTGCCACCCGCGCCAGCACAAAAATCAACCACCATTTCACCTCGTTTGGGAGCAAGTAAATAGCACAGTAATTGGCTGCCTTCATCCTGTACTTCCAAGTGACCAGCTTTAAACCAAGTTGAATTTTGCAAAGCAGGTTTACCTTTAATCCGCAAGCCATCCGGTGCGAATGGAGTGGGCTCAGCTAAATACCGTCCGCCCAGCGCATTCATTTCAGTCAATAACTTGTCCCGCGTCGTTTTCATCGTATTCGCCCGCAAATCTAAAGGCGCGGGTTTCATGAGCGCTTGGGCTAAAGCTTCACGCTGTTCTATACCAGGCGACGTAGCAAAAGCCTGCCACAACCAGTCAGGTAAATTATTACGCACCATCGGTGCCAGTGTGCCGTGATCGAGCTGTGCATAACGTAATAGCCATTCATATTCGCCAGGCTGGAGTACAAAAGCTAAATCGGCTAAGGCACTTTCAGCGCGGTTAGCGGAGCCTAAGCCACCTTCAGAAAGCGCTGACATCATGCCTAATAAAGCTAAGCGTCGCGCTAATGATCCACTGCCGCTAGCAGCAAATTGCGCCATTTCATTTTTTCGCCGCAACACTGCAAAAGCACTTTCAGCAATTAAAGCGCGGTCGCGATTTCCTAAGCGAGGTTCAGCGCGAAAATAACGGCTCACTAAACGGTCGGCCGCCTCATCAAATTTTAGAAGCTCAGGTAATAGTCGCTCTAAATGCAAGGCGTGCTGTGGCAGTGCTTTTGCATGAGAAAAATTCTTTTGTCCAACGGGGGCTGCAGCGGTCTTGGCATCTTTACGTTTAGCTCGATTAGAGCGCGCATAAGATCCTGAATTATTCCAATCGGCCTTCACAAAGTGCCGCTGGCAAAAAATTGGGTTTCGGGGGGGGTTAGTTTCACTTTATTACCTTCTAAGCGCAAACGGTCATCAATGAACCATTTTACGGCCCGCGGATAAATCTGATGCTCTAAGCGCAAAACCCGAGCCGCTAACTGTGCCTCATTCTCGCCATCCACTACAGTTAACTCCGCTTGAGAAATGATTGGGCCTTCGTCAACGCCTGTGGTCACAAAATGAACTGTGGCTCCATGCTTGGAAGCCCCTGCGTCAAGCGCCCGTTGGTGCGTATGCAGGCCAGCAAAGCTGGGTAACAAAGAGGGATGGATATTCATTAAACGTCCCTGATACTGATCAATAAAACCGGCGGTAAGAATCCGCATAAAGCCTGCCAAAACGACTAAATTTGGCTTTAATTCATCAATTGTCGCGATTAAAGCGGCATCAAAAGCCTCCCGACTGACAAAATCACGATGATCAATAATAAATGTGGGAATGCCGACCTCACGAGCAAAATCAAGGCCTTTGGCTTGTGGATGGTTGGCAATCACCCCCGCAAAATGGGCTGGCCAAGCCTCTTTTTGAGCCATTTTGACAATGGCTTCAAAATTAGAACCCCGGCCGGAAATTAAGCTAACAATTGATTTCATGAGCACCAATATAATTCAAGGTTACCTTGAAAGCGACTAGTGAACGTATTCCGTGGCTCAACCCAGTTTTCCGCAGGTCCCCCTTGCGCCCTTACCATTGGTAATTTTGATGGCGTGCATCGGGGTCATCATGCCTTATTGAGCGAACTAGTTCAAGGTGCCAAGGCCCGCAAGCTGACCTCCTGTGTAATGACCTTTGAACCGCATCCCAAAGAATTATTTGCACCGGCAAAAGCACCGCCGCGCATTTTAAATTTACGCGATAAATTAGAGGCATTTGCAGCAATTGGCATCGAACGGGTCGTGGTCGAGCATTTCAACTCCGCTTTTGCAGCCTTGACGCCCGATCAATTTGTCAAACAGATTTTGGTCGAGCGATTACGTACGCGCTGGATTTTAATTGGTGATGATTTTTGTTATGGCGCTAAACGTGCAGGAAATTTTTCTAGTCTCAAAATTGCAGGGGAGCGTGATGGGTTTGAAGTATCTGCAATGCCCACGATTGCCGACAAGCAGGTGCGCATTTCAAGTTCAGCCCTGCGTGCAGCAATTGCGCAGGGCGATTTACAACAGGCAAATAATTTACTCGGTCGGCCCTACTGTATTTCTGGGCATGTTTTATATGGACGCCAGTTAGGTCGAACCTTAGGTTTTCCGACTTTGAATATTGCAGTCGCCAATCATTTGCATCGGCGTCAAGCAGCCGCAAGTGGTATCTTCGTCGTACAAGTGCATGGCTTAGGGCCACTGCCCTTGCCAGGCGTAGCCAGCTTGGGCATTCGCCCAACGGTTGAAGATGCTGGGCGCGTACTCTTAGAAACGCACGTCTTTGATTTCAAGGAAAATGTCTATGGCCGTATTGTTAAAGTAGAGCTCCTTGAAAAAATTCGTGATGAAGCTAAATACCCTGATTTATCCGTCTTGCAATTAGCAATTCAAGCTGATGCAGCGCATGCACGCCATTATTTTCTGAAAAAAGTCTATGTCTGAAAAATCTTCTGCCTACCCTGTTAATTTACTAGAAACTGCATTTCCGATGCGCGGGGATTTACCCAAACGGGAACCGCAATGGGTGGCGCAATGGCAAAAAAATAAACTCTATGAAGCAATTCGCCAAGCGCATGCTGGGCAGCCTTTATTTATTTTGCATGATGGCCCCCCATACGCTAATGGTGATATCCATATTGGCCATGCCGTCAATAAAATTTTAAAAGATATGATCGTTAAATCGCGTTGGCTCATGGGCTTTGATGCTGCCTATGTACCCGGCTGGGATTGTCATGGCATGCCAATTGAAATTCAAATTGAAAAAAAGTTTGGTAAAAATTTACCGGTAGCTGAAGTGCAAGCAAAAGCGCGCGAATATGCCAGCGTGCAAATTGCCAAACAAAAAATTGATTTTGAACGCTTAGGGGTATTAGGTGATTGGAATAATCCATACCTCACCATGGACTACCAAAATGAGGCTGATGAAATCCGAGCCTTGGCGGCAATCTGGCAAAAAGGCTATGTCTATCGCGGATTAAAACCGGTTAATTGGTGCTTTGACTGTGGTTCTGCTTTAGCTGAGGCCGAAGTGGAGTATCAAGATAAAACAGATCCGGCAGTTGATGTTGGCTTCCCCTTTGATGATGCGCAGCTACCCCAGTTAGCTAAAGTCTTTGGTTTACCAGAGCTACCTCAAAAATTCGGTATGGCTGTAATCTGGACTACAACCCCTTGGACCATTCCCGCCAATCAAGCGCTCAACGTCAATCCTGATTTAACTTATGCCTTAGTTGATACCAGTAAAACGCTACTTATTTTGGCTGCCGACCGGGTCGGCGCTTGCTTAACTGAATATGGTCTTGAGGGCAAAATTTTGGGCACTTGCCAAGGCAGCGCCCTAGAAGGTATTTCTTTCTGGCATCCGCTCGCCACACTCGATGAGGGCTATCGGCGTCTGGCGCCGGTTTATCCAGCAGATTACGTCACTTTAGAAACGGGTACAGGTCTAGTGCACTCTGCCCCCGCATATGGTGAAGAAGATTTTAAATCGTGCAAAGCGCATCAATTAGCGGATGATGCAATTTTAAATCCTGTGATGGGTAACGGCGTCTATGCCTCTTGGTTGCCTCTATTTGCTGGGGAATTTATTTGGAAAGCGAATCCAAAAATTGTGACGGCTTTAGAGCAAGCAGGCACTTTACTAAAACATAATGCCTATACGCACTCCTACATGCATTGCTGGCGTCATAAAACCCCGATCATTTATCGCGCTACTTCCCAATGGTTTGCTAGTATGGATAAAAAGCTGCATGGCGAGGCGAAGGCTCACCCGCTGAGTTTGCGTGAAGCGGCGTTACTGGGAATTGAAAATACCGAATTTTTTCCAGCATGGGGCAAGCAACGCTTGCACAGCATGATTGCAAATCGACCCGATTGGACTTTATCCCGCCAACGCCAATGGGGCGTACCAATGGCCTTTTTAGTCCATAAAGAAACAGGCCAACCTCACCCACGTACCCCCGAATTACTAGAGCTCGTGGCAGAACGCGTTGCCCAAGGGGGCATTGAAGCCTGGCAGACTATGGCGGTTACTGATCTATTAAGTGATGATGCAGATCAATACGAAAAGAATCGTGACACCCTCGATGTATGGTTTGACTCTGGTACCACCCATTGGCATGTCATTCGTGGCTCGCATCAAGCACAGTTATTTACTCCTTTAGCTAAAGAACAATTTGGCAGCCCAGCGGGTCGCTTAGCCGATTTGTATTTAGAAGGCTCTGATCAACACCGTGGCTGGTTTCATTCCTCACTACTGACCGGCGTCATGCTCGACGGTAAGCCGCCTTATAAGGCGCTCTTAACCCACGGCTTTACGGTCGATGGGCAAGGTCGCAAAATGAGCAAGTCGATTGGTAACGTGATTGCGCCTCAGGAAGTAGCCGATAAGTTAGGTGCCGAAATTATTCGCCTATGGGTGGCCTCTACTGATTACTCTGGGGAAATGACAATCTCTGATGAGATTCTCAAACGCGTGGTTGAGAGCTATCGACGCATGCGCAATACCTTGCGATTTTTATTGGCCAATCTAGCTGACTTTGACCCAGATAAACATGCTTTGCCTGCGTCAGAGTGGCTAGAAATTGATCGCTATGCAGTAGCCTTAGCGAGCGCTTTACAAGCCGATATTCAAGCGTCTTATCAAGTGTATGAATTTCAACCCGTAGTTGCACGCATGCTCAATTTCTGCTCCGAAGATTTGGGTGGCTTTTATTTGGATATTCTGAAAGACCGTCTTTACACAATGGCACCCGATTCGCCTGATCGTCGTGCCGCACAAAATGCCCTCTTTCATATCACTCGGAATTTATTAAAGTGGCTTGCCCCCTTTCTTTCCTTTACAACAGAAGAAGCATGGCAAGCCTTTCCGCATGGTAAAGCGGGTGCAAGCGCATCAATCTTCATGGAAGCGTTTACCCCTTTACCTGAAATTGCCAATGCCCCAGCATTAATCGATAAATGGACTCGCTTACGTGAAATTCGTGCGGAAGTAACCAAGGCGATTGAAATCGAACGGAGCGCCAGTTTAATTGGTTCTTCCTTACAAGCCGAAATTCAAATACAGATCGCTCTGCCAGACTTTAGTCTCTTGCAGTCACTTGGTGATGATTTGCGTTTTGTCATGATTACTTCTAGTGCCCACATTGAGCCAAGCAATGATCCCCTGAAGCCCTTAAGCATTCACGTCCAAGCTAGCCAAAATCCTAAATGCAGTCGGTGTTGGCATCATGTCAGTGATGTTGGTGCTGACAACAAACATCCCGAATTATGTGGACGCTGTATTAGTAATCTTTTTGGGGCTGGTGAAGATCGTCAATTTGCCTAAGGCAAGATAAACTCCCGTATGCGCACAACCCTAACTCCACTACATCGCTATTTAATTATTGCGAGTACCGTCCTGGTTCTGGATCAAGTCACGAAGATAGCAGCGCAAATCTATCTTCCAATTGCTAGCCCAGTTGTTATTAATTCCTATCTCAATTGGTTTTTAATTTTTAACCCCGGCGCAGCTTTTTCTTTTCTTTCCCAAGCAGGTGGTTGGCAACGTTGGTTTTTTACGATTTTGGGAATTGCTGCATCCATCGTCATTTTATGGTTTTTGCGGCGTAATACGGCTGACCAAAAATTATCATGGGCCTTGAGTTTAATTTTAGGTGGAGCAATTGGCAACGTGCTCGATCGGATTTTTTACGGTGCTGTCGTCGATTTTATTGACGTCCATTATGAAACCTGGCACTGGCCCGCCTTTAATGTCGCTGACAGTGCCATTTCAGTCGGGGCGGTGCTGATTGTGTGGAGCGAGCTCACTAGGCCTAAAATCTAATTTCTTATGCAATCGCTTACTAATAAAAAAATCATCCTTGGTATTTCGGGGGGTATCGCTGCTTATAAGTCAGCGGAATTAGCTCGCTTGTTAATGCAAGAAGGCGCTACTGTGCAAGTGGTGATGAGCGCTGCAGCACAACAGTTTATTACTCCAGTAACCATGCAAGCCCTCACGGGATTACCGGTTTTTACCAGTCAATGGGATGCCCGTATCGATAACAATATGGCCCATATCGAGCTCTCGCGTTCAGCTGACGCCATTCTCATTGCGCCTGCAACTGCCGATTTGCTGGCTAAGCTTTCGCTTGGCCTAGCCGATGATTTACTCACTACCTTATGTTTAGCGCGTAACTGCCCCTTATTGTTAGTGCCGGCGATGAATTTACAAATGTGGGAGCATCAGGCTACCCAAAGAAGTGTGCAGCGCTTGGTCAAAGATGGCAGCACTATGCTGGGGCCTGCTAGCGGTATTCAAGCCTGTGGTGAAATTGGTGCGGGGAGAATGCTTGAGCCAGTGGAAATAGTTGAGCACGTCTGCGCCTTTTTTCAACCCAAATTATTAGCAGGTAAACGGGTTCTCGTTACTGCTGGACCCACTTTTGAGGCCATCGATCCCGTACGTGGTATGACTAATCGTAGCTCAGGGAAAATGGGTTTTGCTATCGCCCAAGCGGCCCTTGAAGCTGGGGCCCAAGTGCATCTCATTGCTGGTCCCTGCGCACTACCAACACCCCTGGCGAGTGGCGGACAAATTTACCGCACCAATGTTACCTCCGGCCAAGAAATGTATGCCGCGGTCATGCAATCCCTCGATTGTGACTTGTTCTTTTCAGTTGCGGCCGTCGCAGACTGGGCCATCACCAATCCTGCGAAAGAAAAAATCAAGCGCCAGAGTACAAGTGTTCCGAGTAAAAAATCATCGTCCCCACAGATTCACTTTGCTGCTAATCCCGATATTCTGCAAAGCGTTGCTCAGTTCGCTAATGCAAATAAAACTGGTCCGAATAAATCCCCGCGTCCTTATTGCGTTGGCTTTGCTGCCGAAACCAGCAATCTAGAACAACATGCTAGTGAAAAACGTCAGCGCAAGGGTATCCCGCTTATGGTTGGCAACATTGGGCCCGATACATTTGGGGATGACTTAAATCAACTGCTTATTATTGATGAGAATAGTAAGCTGCACTTACCGCGCGCACCCAAACTAACATTAGCGCGCTTACTGATTAAAGCTGTGGCCAAAAAACTGGCATAAATCTCACGGGACTTACTTTATGCAATCGTTACAAGTCAAAATTCTCGATACACGTATGCGTGCACAACTGCCAAGTTATGGCACCCCTGGCAGTGCTGGTCTTGATTTACGTGCCTGTATCGATGAGCCGCTTGAAATTGCCAGCGGCCAAACTGTTTTGGTTCCCACTGGGCTGGCCATCTACATTGAAGACCCGCGCTATGCTGCACTGATTTTGCCACGCTCAGGGCTTGGCCATAAACACGGCATCGTGTTGGGTAATTTAGTCGGCCTCATCGATTCTGACTATCAAGGCCAATTAATGGTTAGCACTTGGAATCGCAGTCAAGTTGCCTTCAAACTTGAGCCGCTTGAACGTTTGGCGCAACTGGTAATCGTGCCAGTGCTGCAGGTTGCCATCAATATTGTTGACGAGTTTACTGAAAGCAGTCGCGGTGCCGGTGGCTTTGGTAGTACTGGTCGAAGCTAAAAGTAGCTTTTAGGTTTCTGCAACCGGTTCCGCATTAGATTTACCAGCCTTACTAGTACCAGGGTTGGTGGCTGTAATCGTTAATTGCACCTTACCCTCAGTATCAATATCCACTGCAACTTGGCCGCCTTGGGCTAAGCGCCCAAATAGTAACTCGTCAGCTAAAGCCTTACGCACAGTATCTTGAATGATGCGTTGCATTGGGCGCGCGCCCATCAAAGGATCAAAACCATGTTTTGCTAAATGGGCTCGCAACGCATCGCTAAAAGTAGCATCGACTTTCTTCTCATGCAATTGCTCCTCAAGCTGCATTAAGAATTTATCGACGACCCGCATGATGATGGTTTCATCTAAAGCCTTAAACGAAACAATAGCATCTAAGCGATTACGAAACTCCGGGGTAAAGAATTTCTTAATATCAGCCATTTCATCGCCGGACTCACGCGCATTCGTAAAGCCAATAGTTGATTTCTGCATCGCTTCAGCGCCTGCATTAGTCGTCATAATAATGATGACATTACGAAAATCAGCCTTACGCCCATTGTTGTCGGTTAGGGTGCCGTGATCCATCACCTGCAAAAGAATATTGAAAATATCGGGATGTGCCTTTTCAACTTCATCCAGCAATAAAACGCAATGGGGTTTCTTGCTTACTGCCTCGGTTAACAAACCACCTTGATCAAAGCCAACATAACCTGGAGGCGCGCCAATTAAGCGACTAACGGCATGGCGCTCCATATATTCAGACATATCAAAACGTAAAAGCTCAATACCCATAATGTAGGCCAACTGTTTAGCCACTTCAGTTTTACCAACCCCCGTAGGCCCAGAAAATAAGAATGAGCCAATGGGGCGATCGACTTTACCGAGACCAGCGCGTGTCATTTTGATGGCGCTTGCCAAGGCTTCGATAGCAGGGTCTTGCCCAAAAACGACACTCTTGATATCGCGATCAAGGGTTTGTAATTTGCTGCGATCATCCACGGTCACTGATTGCGCAGGAATGCGGGCGATTTTCGCGACGATTTCTTCAATCTCGGGGCGACCAATGGTTTTTTTCTGTTTAGATTTAGGCAAAATGCGTTGTGCTGCACCAGCCTCATCGATCACATCAATCGCCTTATCCGGCAAGTGACGATCGTTAATATACCGCGATGAAAGTTCCGCAGCAGCCACTAAAGCAGCCGAAGCATATTTAACGCCATGATGCTCTTCAAAACGCGATTTCAGACCGCGTAAGATTTGCACAGTTTGATCAACCGAGGGTTCAACCACGTCGACTTTTTGAAAACGCCTCGAGAGCGCAGCATCTTTTTCAAAAATGCCACGGTACTCAGTAAACGTCGTCGCACCAATACACTTCAGTTGACCATTCGAGAGCGCTGGCTTCAGTAGATTGCTAGCGTCGAGCGTGCCCCCAGAAGCTGCCCCAGCCCCAATTAGGGTATGGATCTCATCAATAAAGAGGATGCCGTGGGGGTTATCTTTTAGCGCCTTTAAAACGCCTTTCAATCTTTGCTCAAAGTCGCCGCGGTACTTGGTGCCCGCTAACAATGCGCCCATGTCTAGAGAATAGACGATCGAATTCGCTAATATATCGGGCACTTCATTGCGGGTAATTCGCCAAGCTAAACCCTCGGCAATCGCGGTTTTACCAACTCCGGCTTCACCTACTAATAAGGGATTATTTTTACGCCGGCGACAAAGTACTTGGATGACTCGCTCTACCTCGCCATCACGGCCAATTAACGGATCGATCTTGCCTTGACGCGCTAAGGCATTTAAATTTTGCGTGAACTGATCTAATGGACTTTCTTTCCCGCCTGCCGTAGCCTCTTCATTTTCTTGGGTTGGATCTGCAGCCTTAACCGGTTCGGCTTGATCCTTACGAATGCCATGACTAATAAAGTTCACCACATCTAAACGAGTAACGCCTTGCTGTTGCAAAAAGTACACGCCATGAGAATCTTTTTCGCCAAAAATAGCAACCAACACATTTGCGCCAGTGACTTCTTTTTTACCATTCGAGGTAGATTGAACGTGCATGATCGCGCGCTGAATTACCCGCTGAAAGCCAAGCGTAGGCTGGGTATCAACTTCTTCTGTACCAGGCACTACTGGTGTGTTGTCATTAATGAAATTTTTTAACTGGGCCCGTAACTCCGCAATATTCACAGAGCATGCTTTCAACACCTCAACCGCAGTAGCGTTATCGAGCAATGCCGAAAGAAGATGTTCAACCGTAATAAATTCATGTCGCGCGGCGCGCGCATCCACAAAAGCCATATGCAAACTAACTTCTAATTCCTGGGCAATCATGCTTCCTCCATAGTGCATTGCAGTGGGTGTCCCGCTTCGCGGGAACTCTCGGTAACTTGATGTACTTTAGTAGCAGCGACGTCACGCGTAAAAATTCCGCAAACGCCTTTACCAACTAAATGAACTTGTAACATGATTCGGGTAGCAGTTTCATGATCCTTATTAAAATACTCTTGAATTACCATCACCACAAATTCCATGGGGGTGTAATCGTCGTTTAAAAGTAAAACTTTATACAAAGCTGGAACCTTAACCTTCTCGGCCTGTTTCTCCAAAAGTGCGGTATCACCACTGCCAGGTACAAGTGGGTTGAGGGGTGGGGAAGTTTTAATTGATCGGCTCATATGAATCATTCTAAACACTCAGGCTAAGTCTGTAATTTACTGCTTTATTTGTTGCAAAAACCCCGCACTAAGGACCTCTTTACCCCATATTGGGGCATTTTTGCCAGTTTAAAGGGGGTAACTACCTATGTCCAAGTTGATTTAACTCCTTGACATGCCACTAAAAAGGGCAAACAATCGGGGGTAGTGCTTCTTATTGAGGTTCTATTAGGCGTGTTTTGGAGCGAAACTGATTAAAAAGTATTCCCCCCATTTTCACGGGTGTTTCAAGTTTAAGTAATGGAGTTCGCATGGCGACCGGAGTTGTTAAGTGGTTTAATGATGCAAAAGGTTTCGGGTTTATTAAACCCGATGATGGTGAAGAAGAGCTGTTCGCGCATTTCAGCGCGATTACTATGGGCGGTTTTAAAACCCTCAAAGAAGGCCAAAAGGTAACGTTTGATATTACCCAAGGACCTAAAGGCAAGCAAGCGACGAATATTCAAGGCGCTTGATAAAAACTTCCTAATGAAATTAAAAACCCAGGGCGTGCCCTGGGTTTTTTTTTGACATTGTTTCAGCTTTACATATTTTCAATCATGACATCGCCAAACCCAGAACAAGATACCTGGGTAGCACCTTCTAGAACGCGCGCAAAGTCATAGGTTACTTTTTTGGAGAGGATGGCCTTCTCCATCGAAGAAATAATGAGGTCAGCAGCCTCCATCCAACCCATATGACGCAACATCATTTCTGCCGATAAGATTTCTGAGCCTGGATTGACATAATCCTTACCCGCATATTTGGGCGCAGTACCGTGGGTAGCCTCAAACATGGCAATGCTATCTGACATATTAGCGCCAGGAGCAATGCCGATGCCGCCGACTTGTGCTGCTAAAGCATCAGACACATAATCACCATTCAAATTCAAAGTAGCAATAACACTGTACTCATTTGGGCGTAACAAAATTTGCTGTAAAAAAGCATCCGCAATTACATCCTTAATGATGATATCTTTGCCAGTCTTCGGATTCTTCATTTTGCTCCAAGGGCCGCCATCAATCAGTTGTGCGCCAAACTCTTTTTGCGCTAAGGCATAACTCCAGTCACGAAAACCCCCTTCAGTAAATTTCATGATGTTGCCTTTGTGCACGATAGTTACCGAAGGCTTGTCATTGTCAATTGCATACTGAATCGCTTTGCGCACCAAACGCTCGGTACCCTCTTTCGACACTGGTTTAATACCAATGCTTGAGGTATTCGGAAAGCGAATTTTCTTAACGCCCATTTCCTTAATGAGGTAATCAACGATCTTTTTCGCTTCAGGAGAACCGGCTTCCCATTCGATACCGGCATAAATATCCTCCGAATTTTCGCGAAAAATAACCATATCGGTTTTTTCGGGCTCACGTAAGGGGGAGGGAACTCCTTTGAAATACCGCACTGGGCGCAAACAGAGATACAAATCCAGCGCTTGACGCAAAGCGACATTTAAAGAGCGTATGCCTCCGCCTACTGGCGTGTGCAAGGGACCCTTAATCGAAACAACGTAATCTTTCACAGCCTCTAAGGTTTCTTCTGGCATCCACACATCTGGGCCATATACCTGGGTTGCCTTGGAACCTGCATACACTTCCATCCAAGCGATTTTGCGCTTGCCGCCGTAAGCTTTGGCAACAGCAGCATCCACCACCTTCATCATGACTGGCGTGATGTCAGCGCCAATCCCATCGCCTTCAATTACAGGGATAATCGGATGATCGGGTACGTTAATTGAAAAATCTTTATTAACCGTAATTTTTTCGCCTGCTGGCACTTTAATATGCTTATACATTCACACTTCTCCAGAAGAATATTTATCTATGACTTTGACTATTTTCGCATGAGCCAGCGAACGAACCCTTAAAATTAGACCCTATATCCATGAAAAATAGTGCCCTTAAAATTTCCCGCGAGACTCTCAGGCCCCATTTTGGACTATTGGCGTTAGGCCTTAGCTTATTTCTTGGCCTCTTAAGCCTCATGCCAGCTGGTTTAGCGCAAACTAGCAGCCCTAACCCTGGTCTACCAGTTATTGAGCTTAAAACCGGTATATATCGCCTTCAGGTCGAAGTGGCTGCGACCCCCCAAGCGCGGCAAACTGGTCTCATGTATCGCACTGTCATGGCTCAAAATGCGGGCATGCTCTTTATTTTTGATCAAAAAGCGGGGCATTGTTTCTGGATGAGCAATACCAAAATTCCACTCGCCATTGCTTTCATTGGCGACGATAGCAAAATTGTGAACATCGAAGAAATGCAGGCTGATACGACCAATAATCATTGCCCCAAAGCACCCATTCGCTTTGCTTTAGAGATGAATCAAAAATGGTTTGCAGAGCGCGCCTTAGGTCCTGGTACGCTAATTCAAGGGCTCCCTAAAAACTAAGGGGTCTAGCTCGCCCAGCAAATAAGGCAAAAGGCTAACGCAACTTTTAGCCAAAGTGGCAAACATAATGCATTGGCGCAGTTACCCGAACTACAAAATAGCTGCCCGCCTCAACCGTCCAACTTTCACCAGCAGCATATGCCTTTTCGGGAGCGCCATCAATGCTGACATAAGCACACCCATCCACTACTTCCATGATTTCTTTAGTGCTGAGATCAAACCTCAGGGTGCTCGGTAAGATGACCCCTAACGATTTGCGGTTTCCATCCGGCAATGTAACGGTATGTGAGATGCACTTACCGTCAAAATAAATATTGGCTTTTTTACCAACCGAAACCTGATCAAATTGCATCACTAGCCTTTCGTTTTTTTTAATTTGCGCTGGGCAATTTCGGCAATGCGCATCCGCAATGCATTCAGTTTTATAAAGCCGCCTGCATCTGCTTGGTTATAAGCGCCGCCATCATCATCAAAGGTCGCAATCGTTTGGTCAAATAAAGTATTGGCTGAATCACGGGAAATAACACTTACCGAGCCTTTGTATAGCTTTAAGCGCACCACGCCATTGACATTACGCTGGGTATGATCAATTAAAGTTTGTAAAGCAAGCCGCTCTGGTGACCACCAATAGCCGTTATAAATGAGGCTGGCATACCGTGGCATCAAGTCATCTTTTAAGTGGGCTACTTCACGGTCTAGCGTAATACTTTCAATACCCCGATGGGCTTTAAGCAAAATCGTGCCGCCCGGCGTTTCATAGCAGCCACGACTCTTCATGCCTACGAAGCGGTTTTCGACTAAATCGAGTCGGCCAATGCCATGCATACCACCGAGACGATTTAATTCGGCTAAAAGTTCGTGGGGTTGATAGGCTTTGCCATCAATCGCAATGGGGTCACCCGCATGAAATTCAATTTCAATAACAGCGGCGGTATCGGGTGCTTTTTCAGCTGTAACGGTCCAACGCCACATCGATTCTTCAGCTTCCGCATTCGGATTTTCTAAGTGCCGTCCTTCGTAACTAATATGCAATAGATTTGCGTCCATTGAGTATGGTGAACCACCTTGCTTGTGTTTCATCTCAATGGGAATGCCATGCTTCTCGGCGTAAGCCATTAATTTTTCGCGCGACAATAAATCCCACTCTCGCCATGGTGCAATGACCTTAATACCGGGCTCAAGAGCGTAATAACCTAACTCAAAACGCACCTGATCATTACCCTTACCAGTGGCGCCATGGGAAACCGCGTCTGCCTTTACTTGGCGGGCAATTTCAATTTGGCGCTTTGCAATGAGGGGCCTAGCAATAGAAGTGCCTAACAAATACTCACCTTCGTAAATCGCATTAGCGCGAAACATGGGGAAAACAAAATCGCGCACAAATTCTTCACGTAAGTCGTCAATAAAAATATTTTCCGGTTTAATCCCAAATTGCAAGGCTTTGGTGCGGGCCGGCTCAAGCTCTTCGCCCTGACCCAGATCAGCAGTAAAGGTGACGATTTCACAATGATAGGTATCTTGTAGCCACTTCAAGATCACACTGGTATCAAGACCGCCAGAATAAGCTAAGACTGCTTTTTTGATTTCAGACATTATTCCACTCGTATTAAATAGGTTCGTACATTATCAAACAGGGCTGCCCGCGGCAGAAATTTGCCCACACAATAAGTATTCCATCAAAGCCTTTTGGACATGCAAGCGATTTTCGGCCTCTTCCCACACGACGCTTTGGGGTCCGTCAATCACTGCGGCACTTACTTCCTCGCCCCGATGTGCCGGTAAGCAATGCATAAATAAGGCGCTTGGATTGGCTAGAGCCATCAATTCTTCTGTGACCATCCAATCTTTAAACGCCTTCATCCGCATGGTATTTTGATCTTCATATCCCATGCTCGTCCAGACATCGGTCGTTACTAAGTCGGCGCCCTTTACTGCATCACGCGGATCAGCACAGATCATGAGGTGATTTAAAGCTGCACCACTTAAACGCGCCCGATCAAGTTGGTAACCTTCTGGCGCCGAAAAGCGCAATTGAAAATCTAAACACTCGGCAGCTTGAATCCAGGTGTAAGCCATATTATTGGCATCACCAACCCAGGCTACGGTTTTTCCTTGAATCGGCCCACGGGCTTCAACAAATGTAAAAATATCCGTTAACACTTGGCAGGGATGAAATTCGTTGGTTAAACCATTAATGACTGGCACCCGCGAGTTTGCGGCAAAGCGCTCGATGATGTCTTGGCCAAAAGTGCGAATCATAATAATGTCCGTCATCCGTGAAATGACCTGCGCAGCATCTTCCACTGGCTCGCCTCTGCCCAATTGCGTGTCGCGCGTGTTGAGATAGACCGCGTGACCACCCAACTGATGTATACCAGCCTCAAATGACAAGCGCGTGCGGGTTGAATGTTTTTCAAAAATCATCGCCAGCGTTCGATCGTGCAAAGGGTGCCAAGTTTCGTAACGTTTAAAGCGCTCTTTTAACCAAGCTGTGCGCGAGAGCAAATAATCGTATTCAGCCCGGGTTAAATCAACGAACTGGAGGTAATGTTTTATTTGGCCTGGTACCTGCGGTTTAGCTAAGGAAGCTAAACTAGCATGCCCAGAAACAGATTTACTTTGCATCTTGTCCAAAATATCACCCACTAAAATAATAATCTTAAGCCTATATTGCTTTATCTTGACTGTCTTAACACGTGATTCATAAAACGCTGTTCATCCAAGGAATAACTGCAAATGGCAAACCCTTTAGACCCAGTGACTGGGCTGAGCGCCTATGCGGAGTCATGGCAAGCTTTCGACCCCTCGGTGACACTGGTGATCCTCGCTTTACTTATTCTCCATTCGCTCGACCTGTCGTAATTGCCAATGTTAAATTCGTTGTCATCGATACCCGCCTTCATGATCTAGATCCAAAAGCGCTGGACTTTGTTCTCAATTTTGCTAAAGACAATGGCCTTCCGATTGAGGAGGCTTGTGTCTTCGAACCTAAAACCTGAAGCTAAGCTTTAAAACAAAAACCCGCTCAAAAATGGAGCGGGCTTGAGTAGATTTATGAAAAAAGAACTAAGCCATCGCCTTAATAGCAGCTGATAAACGCGATTTTTGTCGCGCAGCAGTATTTTTATGGGCAATTTTTTTATCCGTAATTTTGTCGATAGTGACTTGAGTGGCGATAAATACTTTCGCTGCAGCTGCTTTATCACCCGCCTCAACTGCTTTACGAACAGCCTTAATAGATGTGCGCAACTTCGAACGCAAGCTCGAATTGTGCTCATTTTGTTTAACTGCTTGCCGAGCGCGTTTGCGCGCTTGTGCGGTATTGGCCATCTTTAAACCTGCCTATTCATTACGATTTGTCAAAATATACGAGCACCTGGGTGGAGCATTCAGTGATCGCTAAAAACCAAGATTTTACCTGAAAGGGCCAAAAAAGCCCAGTAGACCAATAAATAGGGGAAAATCAGCCCATGAATCTGCTTTCCGCTGCCGCCAAAGTAAGTGCTTTGACGATGTTATCCCGGATAACCGGCCTTTTACGTGAGACCCTGATTGCCCGTAGTTTTGGGGCCTCAGAGTGGACTGATGCCTATAACGTTGCTTTTAGATTACCCAATTTACTGCGTCGTTTATTCGCCGAAGGCGCTTTTTCGCAAGCTTTTGTGCCGATTTTGGGAGAAAGCGTCGCCCGGGGGGAGCCAGGTCAAGCTAAGGTGCTCATTAATGCTGTTGCCACCCTCTTATTTTGGGCGGTACTTTTTACTGTTGGGCTTGGGGTTTTGGGGGCGCCAATACTGATTTTATTGATCGCCACGGGTTTTACGGGTGGGCCAGCCTTTGAAGCCAGCGTAGTCATGACCCGGATCATGTTTCCTTATATCGGCTTCATCTCACTCGTTTCACTTTCAGCGGGTATTTTGAACACTTATCAGCGTTTTGCCCTCCCCGCTTTTACGCCCGTATTACTTAATCTAGCCTTAATCGTCAGTGCTATTTGGCTTGCCCCCCATCTGGAGCAACCGATTTATGCCCTTAGTATTGGGGTTTTAGTCGGCGGCCTACTGCAGCTGCTGATTCAAATTCCAGCGCTGAAGCGTTTGGGTTTATTGCCGCGCATTGGCATTCTGCCCAAGGCTGTTCATCAAGCTTTTATCAGCCCTGAGGCCCGGCGGGTTTTGCGTTTAATGGGGCCCGCAGTGTTTGCGGTTTCGGTTGCGCAAATTTCGCTCTTAATTAATACCAATATCGCTTCGCGCTTAACCACGGGAAGCGTATCTTGGTTAACTTATGCAGATCGCCTCATGGAATTTCCCACTGCTCTTCTTGGTGTAGCGCTCGGCACTGTCTTGCTACCTAGCCTTAGCAAAGCCAATGCCAATCAAGATCTTAAACATGCTGAGGAATTGTTGGTTTGGGGGTTGCAGCTCACTTTTCTATTGGCTGCACCATGTGCATTAGCGCTATTTTTATTTGGCGAGCCGATTGCCGCCGTGCTCTATCACTATGGTCGTTTCAGTGCGCTTGATGTATTGATGACCCAACAAGCCTTAGCCGCTTATGGGGTCGGCTTAGTTGGCCTGATCTTAGTAAAAATTTTGGCTCCGGGCTTCTATTCTCGGCAAGACATTCGTACCCCCGTCAAAATTGCCTTGGTGGTTTTGGTTTCAACCCAACTCGCGAACCTGGCCTTTGTTCCTTGGTTAGGCCATGCCGGCTTAGCTTTATCCGTTGGCTTAGGCGCTTGCCTAAACGCGGCAATGTTATGGGTGGGCCTTTGCTGGCGGGGAGCACTACCCACTTCAGCGGGTTGGTGGAAATATTTAGCACGGCTCGGGGTAGGCCTAATTCCCTTGGGCCTAATCTTACATTATGGTTCGCAAGCCCATAACTGGATCGACTTACAAGCGCAACCTTGGCTACGAATTGGTCTTCTGGTTGGCTGGCTTAGCCTAGCGGCAGTAATTTACTTTATCGGTATTAGGCTTGGTGGAATTCGCTGGCAAAATTTCTTGCGTCATGCAAAATAGGAGGTATGCCGACACGACAACTTGACTACTTTGCGTCTCTGGTTGCAGAAGACGACTATTTTCCCCTCACCGAGGCTGCGGTTGCAGTTGCTCAGCATGCTTTTCCCGACTTAGATGTACAAACTGTTCTAGATCAAATTGATCAACTCGGCAATCGACTCAAGCAGCGCATTACCCCCGAAACTTCGGCGGTACAAAAACTACAGCATCTAAAACATTTTTTTTATAGTGAGTTAGGGTTCGGACCTAATCCAAATGATTTTTACGCGCCTGAAAATTCTTATCTCCATCATATTATTGAAAGTCGCCGCGGAATTCCAATTTCACTAGCAATGCTGATGATGGAATTGGGCCATCAAATTGGGCTAAAGATTCGGGGGGTTTCTTTTCCCAATCATTTCATGATGCGCATCTCATTGCAGCAAGGTGAAATTATTATGGACCCCTTAACAGGCGCCTCATTATCAAAGAATGAGTTGCAAGAAATGTTAGATCCCTATTTAGACGCCAAGGGCTACCAAGATGAAATTACTTTGCCTTTAAATATTTTTTTACGCGCCTCTAGCCCACGTGAAATTCTGTCGCGCTTTCTGCGTAACCTAAAGTTGATTTATACCGAAAATGAGCGTTGGGAGAGATTATTGGGGGTCCAACAACGGTTAGTTATTTTGCTCCCTGATTCGATCGAAGAGATTCGGGATCGCGGCCTGATTCTTGCCCAACTAGAATATTTGCGTCCAGCCCTTGAGGATATGCAGCGCTACTTGGTCGCATCGCCTGAGGCAGGTGACGCCGAAGAAATTCGTGAACACATCGCCACCCTAGAAAATCAGAGTCGGCAAAATTAATTTTTCAGCGTCATTTCTTCTGACGCAGGGCTTGTACCATCTTCAGTAATGCAGCAAAAGCGACTGGTAAGGCTGCCGCTCCAACCCCAACCAAAACAATCACATTTAAGTTTTCCCGAATGATCGGAATGTTGCCGAAAAAATATCCAGCAACCACTAGACCGACCACCCAGATTCCCGCACCAACAATATTAAAAAATTGGAAGCGGGCAAAATTCATCGCCGAAACACCAGCGACAAATGGCGCAAAGGTTCTGACGATGGGCAAAAAACGCGCCAAAATAATGGTCTTACCCCCGTGCTTTTCATAAAATGCGTGGGTCTTACGTAATGCAGATTGATCAATCCAACGTGATTGACTAGCAAATACTTTTTCCCCAATCCAGCGCCCAATAAAATAATTGACGGTATTACCAACGACTGCAGCAATCAATAAACCGCTGCATAAGGTAAGCATATTAAATTGGCCAGTAGCGCAATAAGCTCCAGCAATAAATAATAGGGAGTCGCCAGGCAAAAATGGGGCGATAACTAAGCCCGTTTCAGCAAACACAATTGCGAACAGAATGCCATAGGCCCAGTTACCATAATTTTGAATCACTAGGTCTAAGTGACGATCAACATGCAAAAAGAAATCGCCTAATTGAATTAAGGTATCCACCAACTTCACCCCTTTAATTGAAATTGAGGAGGATATTAACAGGCTTAACCACCCAAGCTTCCTATAATTGCCGAATGCCCCTCATAGAAACTGCGCCATCAATGCGCCTTCATACTGCCGAATGCCCCTCAGATGTGCTCTGCATTGTTGGGCCGACTGGCAGTGGCAAAAGTCATTTAGCGCTTACTGTGGCCCAAAAAGCGGCCCTGCACGGGGTAGAAATTGAATTAATTAGCATGGATTCTGCCTTGGTTTATCGAGGCTTGGATATTGGTAGTGCAAAACCCTCTCGGGCTGAACGGGCTTTAGTACAGCATCATTTAATTGATATTCTTGAGCCCCATGAAACCTATTCTGCCGCACGCTTTGCCAAGGATGCAAAACGCCTCTGCACAGAAATACAGGCGCGCGGGAATATCCCCGTTGTGGTTGGCGGTACGATGCTCTACTGGCGAGCTTGGGCCTACGGCCTATCAGTCCTGCCTGCAGCGAGCCCACAGATTCGTCAAGAATTAGAAATGCGCGCAGCGCTCTTGGGCTGGCCGGCATTGCATGCAGAGTTAAATCAAATCGATCCCCAGACTGCTGGCCGCCTTAAATCCAATGATTCGCAACGCATTCAACGGGCCTTGGAAGTGTTTTTAGTCAGTGGGCGTCCGATGTCAACCTGGTTAGCTGAAAGTCCAAGTCAGGATGGCCGCACTGGTGAAGCTATTCCAGCCGGACTAAAGCTCATTGCGCTTGAACCCAGTGAGCGGCAAAAATTACATGAAGGTCTTGCGCGCCGCTTTGATGCAATGCTTGATCAAGGTTTAATTGCAGAAGTGACAGCGCTACGTCAGCGCCCCGAAATTCATGCCGACTTGCCTGCCATGCGCGCTGTCGGCTATCGACAAGTATGGAATTACCTAGCAGGTCATGACTCGTTGGACACCATGCGGGAGAAAGCATTAGCAGCCTCACGACAACTTGCTAAACGCCAGTTAACTTGGCTACGGGCGATTGCAACCCGGCAATGCTTTGATTCGCTCACGACCAATGGCCAACAACAAGCTCTCGCCTATTGCTTAGAGCAGCTCAATATTAAATAACCAGAGTTTGAGCTTCGCCACTGGGACGCTCACGTACTTCACCAGCCACCCAAACCTTTAAGCCCTGAGCTGCTAATGACTTTATTGCAGTAGACGCAAGCTCGGGCGCTACGATTAATACCATCCCAATTCCACAGTTAAATACCCTCACCATTTCTGCATCAGCTACATTGCCCTGGGTTTGTAACCAGCGAAACAATGCGGGCAACACCCAAGTGTCGCGCTGTATAACCGCCTGCATATTTTCTGGTAAGACTCGCGGCACATTGTCAACAATGCCGCCGCCAGTAATGTGTGCCAAGCCTTTAATGTCAATTTCAGACATCAGTTTTAAGAGGGGTTTAACGTAAATTTCCGTAGGCGCCATCACCACCTCAATTAATGGCCGACCATCTAAATCGTCATCCGGCTTTGCACCAGCGCGCTCAATAATTTTTCTCACCAAAGAATAACCATTACTGTGAGCACCACTAGAGGCAATTGCCAAAACGATATCGCCAGCACAAATGCGTGAACCATTAATGATTTTTGATTTTTCAACCGCGCCCACTGCGAAGCCTGCTAAATCATATTCTCCAGGGGGGTACATGCCAGGCATCTCAGCTGTCTCTCCACCAATCAGCGCGCAACCCGCAATTTCACATCCTTTAGCAATGCCACCAATAACGCTGGCTGCTGTATCGATCGTTAATTGGCCGCAAGCAAAATAATCGAGAAAAAATAAAGGTTCAGCGCCCTGCACCAAAATATCATTCACGCTCATGGCCACTAAATCTTGGCCAATAGTGCCATGGCAATTCCATTCAAAAGCCAGTCTTAGCTTGGTCCCAACACCGTCGGTACCGGCTACCAAAACAGGTTCTCGATAGCGCTTTGGCACCTCAAATAGCGCTCCAAACCCGCCAATTCCCGCTAAAACGCCCTCACGCATGGTTTTTTTGGCTAGCGGCTTGATCCGCTCAACCAGCGCGTCGCCGGCGTCAATATCGACTCCGGCATCGCGATAAGAAAGGCCTGCAGCCAGGGAGGAGGAGGATTTAGTCATAAAAAATAGGTGATATTTAGGGGTGAACTGAACTTGATCGTTAGAATCATTGAATTCTAGAGGATCAATGCCCCATGGCCGAAATTTTTACTCCCTTCCTGGCAGCCTTCATTTTAGCGTACGCTTTACGCCCAGTTGCCTTATGGCTTGAGCAGCATCGGCTACCAAAATCGCTAGCTGCTTGCTTAGCGATGATTTTTGGCTTAAGCCTGCTCGCCGGCATTGTCATTTTGCTGATTAGCTTAATTAGCCAGGAAATTCCCTTAATTAAAACTCAGCTACCCGAGTGGATTGAGAAAACCCAAATGTGGTTGGCACCAAAATTAGCCGAACACAATATTGCCTTTGACTGGGTGGCAATTAAAGCAATTGCGACACAAAAAATTAGTGCTTTAGTGAGTGATAACGCCAAAAATGTAGTGAACACGACCCTAGGAACGATTCTTTCTTCTGGTGGATCAATTCTGAGTGTCCTTATCGATTTGGTCTTAACGCTATTTGTCCTGTTTTATCTTTTGCTTGATTGGAATCACTTCTTTCAATATTTAAAAAAATTAATCCCTTTACGTTTTCAAACAACTGCGCAACACCTGTGCGCAAAAACTGATGGCCTCCTGTCGCAATATTTACGCGGCCAAATTTTGGTCATTCTCGTAATGGCAATTTATTATTGCGCCGGCCTCTCGATTGTGGGTGTGCGGGGCGCAATTGCTTTAGGGGTATTCACTGCAATCGTCGTGATTATTCCCTATCTAGGCTTCTGGCTTGGTTTTATCCTCGCATTACTATCGGCCCTTTTACAATTTGGTTTGGGCGCAGAGCTTATTGGTGTATTAGTGGTATTTGGTATCGGCCAAATGTTAGAGGGCTTTTTCTTAACCCCGCGTCTAGTCGGCGAACGGATTGGTCTTCACCCAGTTGCCGTCTTATTTGCCTTACTGATCTTTGGTAAGTTATTTGGATTTTTTGGGGTACTACTAGCCCTACCAGCCAGCGCCGTAAGTTTGGTACTGATTCAATTTGCTTGGTCTCTCTATCTTGAATCAAGTTGGTATCAAGGTTCAAAAAAATAATCGTGAAGACCCCAAATTCAGCGCTGCCAAAACAATTTGCACTTGACCTTAGTCAGCCCCAAAAAGCGACACTAAACAATTTTTTAGCGACCGGTAATGCAGCCCTACTCGCTCATCTGCAATTACTCGTTTCGGGCTGGGAAATCAATCCTGCTGATACTTCATTGCCTGCGCTTAATTATCGTTGGCTGTACTGGTGGGGCGCAATGGGTTCCGGCCGGACCCATCTGCTAAGTGCCTTAAATAACGCGGCGGCGCAACTGAATCTGCAGCACTTTTCTCTACAAGCAAATGAACCTGTTTCTTGGGTGAGTTTAGAAGAGAAATTACCGCTCTTCCTCAGCCAAGAACGAGCAACTATCATTACCGTTGATGATGTCGATCAGCTTGATGAGCGTTTATCAGCGGCACTTTTTCGGATTTTAAATTTGGTCCATGGCAGCAGCAACTTACATGTTTTTATGGCCGGCAATAGCGCACCAGCTGGCTTGCAACTACGTGAAGACTTGCGTACTCGCTTAGCTTGGGGCTTAGTATTTCAAGTGCAGCCTTTAAGTGATGAGGAAAAAATGCAGGCCTTACAACAAGCTGCCACAGAGCGCGGCTTAAATTTATCGCCCGAAGTATTGCCTTGGCTACTGCAGCGTTTTTACCGCGATATGCCAAACTTAATGGCCTTATTGGATGCACTAGATGCCTATTCTCTTGAAATGAAACGTGCTGTTACCTTGCCACTCGTGCGCGAATTACTACAAATTCAACCCCATGCAACCAACAACCCAACTCTTGGTAACGCTGGATGACGACATTAGCATTATTCGATTTAGACCATACGCTATTGCACTTCGATAGCGACTATGAATGGGGTCAATTTTTAGTGCGACTTGGTGTGGTAAATGGAGATGTATTTGCGCAAAAAAATGAGCAGTTTTACAGCGACTATAAAGAAGGTAAGCTCGATATTGATGCGTTTTTAAGTTTTGCCTTAAAGCCTCTTGCAGAACATTCCCGCCCACAATTAAAAGCCTGGCATGAAATTTTTATGGCTGAAGTCATTACCGGAAAAGTCCATTCGCAAGCGCTTGATTTAGTCAAGCGCCATCTCGATGCGGGTGATTTATGTTGCGTGGTTACTGCAACCAATAGTTTTGTCACCCGGCCGATTGTAGAAAGTTTTGGCATCACCCATTTAGTTGCTACTGAACCTGAAACCGTCGGCGATAGGCCAGACGGGAATTTTACCGGGGCGGTTAAGGGAATACCGAGTTTTCGTGATGGCAAAATACACCGGGTCGAAGCTTGGTTACACAGTTTAAATATGGCTTTAGCAGAGCTACCGCGCAGTTATTTTTATTCTGACTCAATGAATGATTTACCCTTACTTAAAAAAGTTACCAATCCCATTGCAACCAATCCGGATATGCTCTTGCGGGCTGAAGCCCAAAAACGTGGCTGGCCTATTCTCGAGCTTTTCAATTGATTACCCGATTTATTAAAGGGCTGATTAAACGCCAGCCCAAGCCTAAAAAAGTGGGTACCAAACAAATTGCTGCTCAACGTATCAGCAAAAAAACCCATCGCATTGATCCTAATTTATTGTCGAAAAATGCAGTTAAAGTAACGCAAGTGCTCCAGCAAGCGGGTTACTCGGCCTTTATCGTTGGTGGCGCTGTGCGCGACTTAGTGTTGGGAATTGGCCCAAAGGATTTTGATGTGGCAACGAATGCCACTCCCGAACAAGTACAAAAATTATTTCGTAAATCTCGCCTCATTGGTCGCCGTTTTCAAATCGTCCATGTCACATTTTTTGGCAAAGAGCGCCCTGAAATTATCGAGGTTTCAACCTTCCGCGCCATGCTTGATCAGGTTGGCGAACATCTCGCTGAAAGCGGGCGAATCTTGCGCGACAACGTGTGGGGTTCACAAGCTGAAGATGCGGAGCGCCGCGACTTTAGCATCAATGCCATGTACTACGACCCAGCATCTGAAACTGTGTTTGATTATCACGGCGGTATGGATGATATGAAAAAACGTACGCTGCGCATGATTGGCGAACCTAGCAAACGTTATCGTGAAGATCCCATTCGCATGCTTAGAGCCATTCGGTTTGCAGCTAAAACCGGTTTTACGCTCGACCCAGCAACCCGTGCGCCGATTGCCGAGTTGGCTGACTTGATTCACGATGTACCAACGGCAAGACTCTTTGACGAAATTCTTAAGCTACTGATGTCGGGGCACTCTTGGTCTGCTATTGAAGGTCTTCGAGCTGCTGGTCTTCATCATGGCTTGTTGCCATTACTCGATAAGGCCTTAGATGGCGATTCTGCCAGTGGCGCTGGCACCGAATTCATCAAACTATCACTGTCCAATACCGATGAGCGTATCCAAGCGGGTAAAGGAGTCTCTGCTGGTTTTCTGTTCGCTAGTTTGTTATGGCCTGATTTAAACCAAAACTGGCGCAGTAATATCGCTGGGGGTATGGCCAATGTACCCGCTCTTCACGCCGCGATGGATGACACGATTACCAGCCAAAATAATGGGATCACTATTCAGCGGCGCTTCGAAGCGGATATGCGCGAAATTTGGACGATGCAACCGCGCTTTGAAAAACGTCTAGGTCGTTTCCCCCATCGCCTCATTGAGTCCCCCCGCTTTCGAGCGGGTTATGACTTTATGTTACTGCGCTGTACTACGGGTGAATTGCCTAATTCATTAGGGCTGTGGTGGACGCAATTTATTGAAGCTGACGTGAATGCGCGTGAAGAACTCATCAGCTTAGCCAAAGCAGAAGATGAAAAAAATGGCCAGGTAACTAAATTAGGTAGCAAGCGGCGACGGCGCAAAAAAACTAAACCAGACCCAGCCGCCATTGATCTCTAAGACTTTTGAATACGTTGGCTAATTCTCAGTTACACCTGCTGCCTTCACAATCACCTCATTCTTTTTGTATTCTGCTAAGAAGAATGTATTAAATTCTTCCGGCGTTCCGCCAAGAATAACTGCCCCATCAGCGGCAAAAATTTCCGCAATCTCTTTATCTTTGAGCCCTTGATTTAAAACATTATTAATTTGCTGAATTATTTTCTTATCAGTACCCGCTGGTGCTAAAACACCAAACCATGTACCTGCCTCAAAATTATTCACCCCTGCCTGCTCCATGGTTGGTACATTAGGCAAAAGGGGAGAGCGATTTTTATAGGCAATTGCTAAGGCCCTTAATTTACCTGACTTTACAAAAGGGGCTGAGGTGCTAATGGTGTCAAACATTAAATCAATCTCGCCGCCCAATAAAGCTGTTAGCGCGGGACTAGTACCCTTATAAGGAATATGCGTCATATTGATTTTGGTGGCAAGCTTAAATGACTCTCCTGCTAAATGCGCCACACTACCATTACCAAATGAACCGTAATTTAGTTTGCTATTTTTAGCCGCCCCAGCCTTGATGATGTCGGCAACGGAATTAAACGGGGAATTCGCATTTACTACCAAAATCAGTGGTTGGGCAGAAATTAAGGCAACCGGCGCAAAACTTTTAATCGGCTCGTAACCCAGCTTACTATAGGTATGTGGGGAAACCGTAAGGGGTCCAGCAGCACTAAAGAGTAAGGTATATCCATCCGCTGGCGCCTTAGCAACGGCCTCATTACCAATAGTACCACCCGCACCAGCGCGGTTTTCAACTACTACAGACTGCCCCAAAGAAGTTGTCATCACTTTAGCCATCAAGCGCGCTGTTAAATCAGTACCGCCGCCAGGAGCGTAAGGAACGATTAATTTAATTGCGCGATTAGGGTATGTGGAACTAGTACTGGATTGTGCCCAGGTTACGGTATTCATACAAAACAACAAAGTATTTAAAATAATAAAAATTTTCATGCGAGCTCCCGTGCCTTTGCATTTAGTGCAGCCTTTGCCGCGTTCTGACCTGCAATGCGGCCAAATGCGGTGCCAATTGCCATTCCTATTCCTGCTGTATAGCCCTTGCCCAATACATTCCCAGCCATCATCTCGCCCGCAACAAATAAATTTTTACTGGGCTTACCCTTAAATTGCACCGCAGTAGTTTCATCGGTTTTCAAACTAAGGTAAGTAAATGTTACGCCCGGTCTTAGGGGGTAAGCATAAAACGGCGGCACATTAATCTGGGTAGCCCAATGAGTTTTAGCTGGAGTAAGTCCCTCAGTATGACAATCATCCAAGGTCGTATGGTTGAAAGTTCCAGGGCAACAAGCGAGATTAAAATCCTCGATGGTTTTATTCAATATCAGTGGATCAAGCTTGAGTTTCATGGCTAAATCGGTAATGTTATCGGCAATAGTGCCCTCAAATACAGGCGGCATAAAACGGCCAATCGATTTTGAATCAATAATGGAATAAGCAATTTGATTAGGTTGTTGTGCTACCAAGCGACCCCAAATCGCATAACGCTTCGGCCAAAAATCTTCACCTTCATCATAAAAACGTCGGGCATTCTCATTCACCACGACTCCGAGTGAGACACAATCAATACGGGTACAAATACCACCGTTATATAAAGGGGCGCGGGCATCAATGGCCGCCATATGTGCTTGCGTAGGATCACCAACTGAATCGGCTCCGGCATCGATCATATTTTTTAATAAGATGCCTTGGTTAAAAGTCGTCCCCCGAATTAAAAAATTATCAGCCGAGCTTTTGCCTTGCTCATCAATACCCCAAGCCTCTCTTTGCCATTCAATATTTGACTCAAAACCTCCAGCAGCTAATACACAAGCTTTCGCTTCAATACGCTCACCATTTTCAAGAATGGCGGCAATGAAATGGCGATCTGCTAGCTCAATAGATTTAACCGGTGAGCTGTAATGGATTTTTACGCCTAATCTTTCAGCGCTTCGGTAATATGCGTTGACTAGAGCTTTACCTCCGCCCATAAAAAAGGCATTAGTGCGAGATAAATGCAAAGTTCCCGAAAGCGGCGCTTGAAAATGAACGCCATATTTACGCATCCACGTACGACAAGTGCTTGATTCCCGAATCGCAATTTTGGCAAGCTTCTCATTAGTTATGCCGCCAGTGACCTTCAATAAATCTTGCCAATACTCTTCTTCTGGATAGGTCTCTAATAAAACATCTTGTGGCTCATCGTGCATACAACGAATATTTCGTGTATGAGTTGAATTTCCACCTCGCCATTCAAAAGGGGCTGACTCTAATAAAGATACTGAAGCTCCGGCTTCTCTGGCCATGATTGCAGCACAAAGGGCGGCATTGCCACCGCCAATCACTAGAATATCAATCATCAATACAGCTCATAAAAGAGTTTTAAGTTATGTCAAAAGAGAAGTTATTATGGCGTAATTCATTTACTAGTGTCTTACTCCGAAAGGATCTGCCTTGTCCTCTAGCTCTACGCACAAAATAACCTCTAAATCATTAGTCCTGCGAGGCCTCTATCCAGCGACTATTACCCCCTTTAAGGCGGATCTAAGTGTTGATTACGATGCCTTGCGTAGGCATTTGAGTGAAACTGCCCAAACCCCGGGAGTTAAAGGTTTGGCCGTGAATGCTGGCTTAGCTGAAATCTTGCAGTTGTCTGACGAAGAAAAGAAAAAAATTCTGGCGCTAGCACGTAGCGTTATGATGCCCGGTCAAATACTAATTAGTGGTATCGAAGGTCGTGGGCCTGCTGCTATCGCGGACGGACTTTTAGCCAAAGCTGGTGGTGCCGATGCCCTGCTTGTTCTCCCGCCATTTGATGTGCGCCCCTATCGTCGACTTGCGCAGGATCCGGATTCGGTTTATGGGTTTTTTAAAATGCTGGATGAACAAGTTGATTTACCAATGATTATTTTTCAATACCCTGACCCATCGGGTTGTGCTTACTCTATACCCGCTCTTGTAAAGGCGGCCACCCTGAAAAATGTAGTGGGTCTTAAGGCGGCTTGTGGCACCGTTACCCGCTATGTGCAGTTATGGGAGGCTTTACACGATAAAATTTCGGTGCTGGCAGCCCTCGACTCACCACCACTGCTTGGCATGATTCTGCATGGTGTGCATGGTGCCTTAATTGGAATTAGTGTTATTAATACCTCAAAATGGGTCGAGTTAATTGCTGCGGCCATGGACAATGATGCTGCAACTGCAACCCGAATTCATCGTGATTTTTGTATACCGATCATGGACGGTGTTTTTGAGAATCAAGAACCCAGCTCGCCGACTAGTGAAGTCGCCTGCGTCAAAGAGGCTTTAGTACAGTTAGGGCAAATTCCTAACTCGTTAGTACGCCACCCTGCGGTTAATGTGACTGATCTGCATCGTGCTCACGTTAAACACGCCTTAATTGCGGCAGGCCTGCTGACTTAAACCGTACCAGCAAACTTTAGCTTTTTTCAGTAAAGTAGCTTTATCTTGAATAGGAAAGATTAATGGCGCGGGCTTTTATTGGATTTGGTGGCAACCTTGGCGATACTCGGCAAATTATTACCGATGCCATCGTTTGTCTCGCTTTACGTAATGAGTTACATATTGTGAGTAAAAGTTGTTATTACCAAAGCGCGCCTGTTGATGCCCTTGGTAATGATTACATTAATGCCGTAGTCGAAATTGAAACCGAACTTGAGCCTTATGGCTTGCTGTATGTCTGCCAAGCAATAGAGCAGCAATTTGGCCGCGAGCGCCCCTACGAAAACGCCCCACGTACCCTCGATTTAGATATTTTAATTTTCGATGGTTGCGCTCAAAAGGATACTGAGCTCACACTGCCTCACCCACGGATTACTGAACGATCATTCGTTTTATTACCGCTGTTAGAAATTTGTCCTGAATTATTTTTACCTGAACTTGGGATTCTCAAGGCCTTTTTACCCCAAGTAGCACACCAACGCATTGATAAGCTACCCTGTCGAAACTGTACCTGCGACGCAAAAACGCTGATGAAGTCAAGCGAACCCCCCTACAAAACACTCAACTAAGCGCCCAACAGGGCATTTATTCATTACACTCATTCCTATGAGTTACGCTGATGGCATCATGCCAATAACAATCAATACCCTTCTTGCTATGTATGCGAAAGGCGAGAAAATCACGATGCTCACCGCGTATGACGCCACTGCTGCTGCTTTATTAGATCGCACGGGAGTAGATGTCATTTTGGTTGGCGATTCCTTGGGAAATGTGGTGCAAGGCCACAGTAGTACTACGCCCGTGACAATCGCCCAAATGGCTTATCACACTGCTTGTGTTAATCGCGCGAATACACGCGCGTATTTAATCGCCGACTTACCTTTTGCAAGTTATGGTGAGCCCCACCAAGCCCTTGAGTCTGCCGCTGAGTTAATGCGTGCCGGCGCCAACATGGTCAAGCTTGAAGGTGGCCGTTGGCAAATTGAAACCATCCAATTTTTAGTCGATCGTGGCGTGCCTATTTGTGCTCATTTAGGTCTATTACCTCAATCAGTCCATATCCTTGGGGGTTATAAAGTACAAGGGAAAGTTGCTGATGCTGCCAGTGCGATGGTGGCCGAAGCCAAAGCGTGCGTTGCAGCTGGCGCGCAAATGCTGGTTCTAGAGGCCATCCCTTCTTCACTGGGTAAACGCATTACAGCCGAAGTCTCCATTCCAACAATTGGCATTGGCGCAGGCGCTGATTGCTCAGGACAAGTGTTAGTCTTACCCGATATGCTGGGCATGACCCCAGGCAAACCCGCCAAGTTTGTTAAAAACTTTCTGCTTGGCGAAGCTTCGATTGAAGCGGCTGTAAAAGCATTTGTCAGAGAAGTAAAGGCCGGCAACTTCCCTGCTGAGGAACACTGTTTTAATTAAAAAAACTGCGGACGCGATCAATCCACCCATTTTGATGCGGGCTATGTTTTTCACCGCCCTGCTTTAAATTATCATCAAATTGACGCAGTAATTTTTTCTGCTCTTCAGACAATTTTACTGGCGTTTCCACAACGACATGGACATACAGATCACCTAGCACTGCTGATCTTAAGGCCTTGATTCCCTTATTACGTAAACGGAAAGTCTTGCCCGTTTGCGTGCCCTCAGGCACTGGAAACTCAACTCGCCCCGATAAAGTCGGCACTTCAATTCCGCCACCAAGCGTAGCAGCGGCATAAGAAATCGGCATCTGCACATGCAAATCACTGCCATCTCGCTCGAAAACGGGATGTGACTTAACCCGCACTTCAACGTATAAGTCGCCCGCTGGCCCACCATTAATACCTGGCTCGCCGTTGCCGACCGAGCGAACGCGCATGCCATCATCGATGCCCGCAGGAATTTTAATTTCGAGGGTTTTCTGTTCTTTAATTTTGCCGCTGCCTTGGCATTGCTTGCATGGCTTAGGTGTGTACTTACCGGTACCGCGGCATTTAGGGCAAGTTTGCTGCATGGAAAAAAAGCCTTGTGAAACGCGAACTTGTCCGCGCCCATCGCAAGTAGGGCAATCTTCTACTTTTGTGCCAGGCTCAGCGCCACTGCCTTTGCAAGGTTTGCAATCACTCCAACTCGGTACCCGAATTTGAGTCGAATATCCTTCAGCCGCCTGCTCTAAAGAGACTTCCATGTTGTAGCGCAGATCAGAGCCCTTGTAGACTTGGGGTCCGCCCGCATTTCGTCCACCAGACTGGCCAAAGATGTCGCCAAAGATGTCGCCAAACGCATCTGCAAAGCCACCCGATGCGCCGCCACCGAAGCCGCCCATCCCACCCATACTGGGATCGATGCCGGCATGACCATATTGGTCATAAGCTCCCCGCTTTTGGGGATCGGTTAAAACTTCATAGGCTTCTTTGGCTTCCTTGAATTGCGCCTCTGAACCCTTATTATCTGGGTTGCGGTCAGGATGATGCTTCATCGCTAACTTGCGATAGGCCTTTTTAATATCCTCTTCACTCGCACTTCTCGAGAGACCAAGAACATCGTAATAATCGCGTTTACTGGTGGCCACAGATTCTTCCTTTCAACTTCATTAAAACGGCACAAGTCGGCACAGGGCCGACTTGTTATTTACAACTACGTGTTTACGTTAATTACTTCTTCTCATCGACCTCTTTAAATTCAGCATCGACCACATCAGCATCTGGTGCTGCACCAGCGCCACTCGCTGCGCCACCACCTGTAGCTCCACCAGCGGATGCACCAGCAGCCTTAGCTTGCTCAGCTGCTTGTACTTTCTCAGCCAGTTTTTGTGCAGCCTTACCCAGCGCTTCAGATTTGGCTTCAATATCAGCCTTATCACTACCTTTAATGGCTTCTTCTAAAGCCTTCAAAGCAGTTTCAATCGCCTCTTTTTCACTAGCATCTAAAGTAGCAGCATGCTCTTCTAGGGTTTTCTTAGTAGAATGCGCTAAAGCATCTGCCGTATTTCGCGCTGTGACCAACTCCAGCATTTTTTTATCTTCTACCGCATTAGCTTCAGCATCTTTTACCATGCGTTGAATCTCATCTTCAGTTAAACCTGAATTCGCCTTAATGGTAATTTTATTTTCTTTGCCCGAAGCCTTGTCTTTTGCAGTGACATGCAAAATACCGTTGGCATCAATATCGAAGGTCACTTCAATTTGTGGCAAGCCGCGTTGTGCAGGCGGAATACCCTCTAAATTAAATTCGCCTAACAATTTATTGGCACTGGCCATTTCACGCTCACCCTGGAAGCACTTAATAGTGACTGCAGGTTGATTATCTTCAGCCGTGGAATAGACTTGGGAATGCTTAGTAGGAATAGTTGTATTTTTAAGAATCATCTTGGTCATCACACCGCCAAGCGTTTCAATTCCCAAAGATAGCGGCGTTACATCGAGTAAGAGCACATCTTTACGATCGCCCGATAACACCGAGCCCTGAATCGCCGCACCAACTGCAACAGCCTCGTCAGGGTTCACATCTTTGCGTGGCTCTTTACCGAAAATAGCTTTGACTTTATCTTGCACAGCAGGCATACGGGTTTGACCGCCGACTAAAATCACATCATCGATATCGCCAATTGAAACACCAGCATCTTTAATCGCCATTTCGCAAGGGCCTTGCGTACGGTCAATCAGACCTTCAACTAAAGACTCGAGCTTAGAGCGCGTTAATTTTAAATTTAAATGCTTAGGACCGCTCGCATCCGCAGTCACGTATGGCAAGTTAATTTCGGTTTGCTGAGCAGACGAAAGCTCAATCTTAGCTTTTTCAGCCGCATCTTTTAAGCGCTGCAAAGCTAATACATCTTTACTTAAATCGACGCCCTGTTCTTTTTTGAATTCTGCAATGATCCAGTCGATAATGCGTTGGTCAAAATCTTCGCCACCAAGAAAGGTGTCGCCATTCGTTGATAAAACTTCAAATTGTTTTTCACCATCAACGTTAGCGATTTCAATAATTGAAACGTCAAAAGTACCGCCACCGAGGTCATAAACCGCAATTTTGCGATCGACTTTATCTTGCTTGTCGAGTCCGAATGCCAGTGCTGCTGCAGTGGGCTCATTGATAATCCGCTTCACATCCAAGCCAGCAATGCGGCCCGCATCTTTAGTTGCTTGACGTTGGCTATCGTTGAAATATGCTGGCACAGTAATGACTGCTTCAGTGACTTCCTCACCTAAATAATCTTCAGCCGTCTTTTTCATTTTGCGTAGAATTTCTGCTGAAACTTGTTGTGGCGCCATTTTTTTGCTACGCGCTTCAACCCACGCATCGCCGTTATCTGCTTGCACAATGGCATAAGGCATTAAGGTGATGTCTTTTTGTACTTCGGCATCAGTAAATTTACGTCCCATTAAGCGCTTGACTGCATAAATGGTGTTTTTAGGATTGGTCACCGACTGTCTTTTAGCGGGTGCACCAACCAATACTTCACCGTCCTCGGTGTAAGCAATAATTGAAGGGGTAGTGCGACCGCCTTCAGCGTTTTCAATTACTTTGGGGGCATTATTTTCAACCACTGAAACGCACGAATTCGTTGTACCCAAGTCAATACCAATAATCTTTCCCATATCTGCTCCAAATAAATAATTAATTACTAGATGAATACTGCTGCTTAAATTAATTTGTGAATCATTTCCTACCCAATAAATGGGGGCAAATAAGCTAAATTCAAGCCCTAAAACAGGGTTTTTTCGCTATTTTGGGCTCATTTTGGGCAATTTTTGGGGCTAAATAGCCCGCGCCCTACTTCGCCTGACTGACAGTAACTAAGGCTGGCCGCAAGATGCGATCCGCCAAGGAATACCCCCTTTGGAGGACGCTTACCACGGTGTTTGGTTCTTGGTCAGAAGGCACCATCGCGATAGCCTGGTGCAAATGCGGGTCAAACTTGTCGCCAGCTGCAGGATTAATTTCGGCTAAGCGGCCTTTTTCAAAGGCCGAAGACAATTGCTTTAAGGTGATATCAAGACCCTCTTTAAACCCCTTTGCATCGACCGCTTCAGTTGCTAAGGCGGCATGCAAGCTATCGGCCACAGGAATAAGATGCTCAGCAAAATTTTCAATAGCAAACTTATGTGCTTTAGCGATATCTTCGGCAGCCCGGCGGCGAATATTTTCCCCTTCCGCTTTAGCGCGTAAAAAGTTATCCTGCATTTCGCTTAATTTTTGATTCAGCTCGGCTATTTCTAACTCCGGTGAGCCACTTGCGGCAGGAGTCTCTGACGTGCCGTCATGTAAATCATCCGGCTGGGTTACATTGCTCTCTTCTTGCTGAGGCTGGGGATTTTGGGTGTCCGGTTTTGCTTGGGTCATAAATAAAATTCACTCACAATAATCGCTTGGGTAAGAAAGTTAGTTGGGGATAAGATCGCTTTTTTCAAGTACCGCAACTTAATTATCGCTAGCTAGACGAGTCATTGCTGCGGTGGCTCGTTCGTCGCGTAAACGTAACTCAGCTGTAGTTTCTGGTAATACTGGCCAACCACTTAAATGAGACTTGGCAATCGTCATTAAAGCCTCAATCCACTGCGGGCTATCATTTAAGCAAGCGATGTAGTTGTAATTCTTACCACCCGCTTCTTCAAAAAGAATTTTACCTTCCATCGCAATTTCTTCCAAGGTTTCTAGGCAGTCTGCGGGAAAACCTGGACAAACAATATCGACTCGAGGGCAGCGACTCTTACCCAAGGACTCAAGGGTTAAGGCGGTATAAGGCTTAAGCCATTCGGCCTTACCAAAGCGTGATTGAAAGGTGACTAAATACTGTCCTGGCTCAAGACCTAAAGCCTCGCCCAACAAACGTCCTGTTTTTAAACATTCGCAATGGTATGGATCACCCATGAGTAAATTGCGCTTTGGTAGGCCATGAAAAGACATTACCAAACGTTCGCCAGCGGCAAAGTTTGGCCGCCCTTGTTGTTGCCAAAAAAGTGCAATGCTCTGGCGCAATGCCTCGATATAGGCAGGGTTATCATGAAAATGCTTGACCACGCGTAGCTCAGGCTGATTGCGCCAATGACTCATTAAGCGCAACATTTCATCAAAGCTCGAGGCTGATGTAGTAGCAGAGTATTGGGGATATAAAGGCAGCACTAAAAGTCGCTCAATCGAGCCCAGTGCCTGCATTTTTTCAACCACCTCTGCCATTGAGGGCTTGCCATAACGCATTGCTAACTCAACGATGATCGGCTGGTTCTGCTGCGTGAATTTTGCTTGTAACGCTTGCGCTTGCAAACGGGAATAATGGAGCAAAGGTGAGCCAAGCTCACCAAGCCAAATCGAGGCATATTTTTTGGCTGAGGTACCACTGCGAATCGGCAAAATAATCAGATTTAATAAAAGCCACCAAACGAACTTAGGAATTTCTACAACCCGTGGATCAGATAAAAATTCTTGTAAATAAATACGCACAGCTTGCCGCGTCGGCGCAGAAGGGGTGCCTAAATTTAATAAAAGAATGGCGGTTTGCGAAGCGCGCAAATGGGATGGTTGATTCACAAATAAGCTTTTAAGGAATGGGCTAAATTAGACTCAAGGGGCAAGGTTAACCTAGAATACTCAAGTGAGTGGGTTACTTAAAGCTCCCGACAATAACTTGGAAGTAATGTCGACGATCGGAATGACCCGATCATAAGCCATTCGGGTTGGCCCAATAACACCCAAAGTACCCACAATTTGCCCATCAACACTATAGGGCGCACTAATGATGGCCAAATCCTCGTAAGGCAGTAAATCGCTTTCCCCGCCAATAAAGATTTGAATTCCATCGGCGTGGCTCGAGACATCAAGCAACTGCATTAGTACCGACTTTTGCTCCAACATATCGAACATTTTGCGTAATTTATCTAAATTGGAACTTAAATCACCTACATTAATTAAGCGCCGCTCACCAGAAACTACCACCTCATTTTGGGTAAATGCTGACTCAGAGACTCCCGTATTTAAGGCCAATACCATTAAGCCCGAAATATCGGTACGCAACTTATCCAATTCCAGCAATAGACGCTTCCGAACCTCAGAAAAGCTTTTACCGGCAAATTGGGAGTTAATGTAATTACCTGCCTCAATCAATTGGCTTGGACTGTAATCTTGAGTGGTGGGCAAAATACGGTTTTGCACGTCCCCCTCTGGGGTAACCATAATTAAGAGTATTTTTCGCTCTCCCAGTCGTAAAAATTCGATATGTTTAAAAACCTGGGCGCGCTTGGGAGTCATTACCACGCCTGCAAAATGGGTCAAATTCGAGAGCATTTCAGCCGCGGAGGTCATGACCTGTTGGGGTGAGTTGGAGGGTAAACCCTTTTCAATCGCCTTTGAGGCAAGCTCCTCAAGCGGTCGAACCGTTACCATGGTATCGACAAATAGCCTGTAGCCGCGGGGGGTTGGCACCCGTCCAGCGGAGGTGTGGGGGCTGGTGACCAAACCCAAGTCCTCTAAATCTGCCATCACATTACGGATCGTCGCGGCCGACAAATCGAGCCCGGAATAGCGCGACAGGGTCCGCGACCCAATGGGTTGCCCCTCCTCGATATACCGCTCGATTAAGGTTTTGAGAAGTGCGCGGGACCGATCATCCATGTTGGAAGTGATTTTATGCCTATGGTTTAATCGTTATATGTTAAGCCCATCTGCAAAATTAGCTGAAATTCACTTTCGTCGCATTGCCCTTGTTGGCAAATACCAGGCCGAGGGCATTGGAGAGCGACTGCAAGAGTTAGCCGGCTTAATTGCGCAGCTCGGGTGTGAGGTTTTTGTTGAGGCCGACACCGCTAAACATATTGGCTTAAAGCAGTATCCCACTCAAGTCCTCAAGTCCTTTGCTAACGCAATTGATTTGACCGTGGTGCTGGGTGGCGATGGCACGATGCTTGGTATCGGCAGACAACTAGCTGGTAGCCAAGTTCCATTAGTGGGAATCAATATGGGTCGCTTAGGTTACATGACCGATATTCCCATTCAAGACATCGCAACCGTGCTACCGCAAATTATCCGTGGCGAATATGAGGCTGATACCCGCACACTCTTGGATGCTGTGGTTCGGCGTGGCTCGCAGGTCATTAATCAAGCGCTGGCATTAAACGATGTCGTCGTCAATCGCTCTGGCACTTCGGGCATGTTAGAGCTCGCGGTATCAGTCAATGGCTCATTTATGTACAACCAGCGCTCTGACGGCTTAATTATTTCGACACCCACTGGCTCTACCGCCTATGCCTTATCGGCTGGTGGACCAATTTTGCACCCTAAGGTACCAGGTATTGTTTTGGTACCCATTGCGCCCCATGCGCTTTCTAATCGGCCCATTGTTTTGCCCCAAGATGCCGTTGTAAGCATTGAAGTCGCAGGTGGTGGAGATGTGATTGTGAACTTTGATATGCAATCGCTCACCAATTTACAAATTGGTGACTGTATCGAAGTGCGCTTATCCAATAAATCAATCACCCTGCTCCATCCACGCGGTCACAGCGATTACCAAACGCTGCGGGAAAAACTGCATTGGAATGAATATCCTTCGACCTTTTGATTTCAGTAACAAGCGAATAACTGATGTTGCAAACACTAACGCTGCGTGACTTTGTCATCGTTGACCAACTTGAATTAGATTTTGCCACCGGCTTTACTGTCTTAACCGGCGAGACCGGCGCCGGTAAATCGATTTTGCTCGATGCCTTAAGCTTAGTTTTGGGTGAGCGAGCCGATAGCAGTCAAATTCGTGAAGGTTGTAAGCGCGCTGAAATTAGCGCCTTTTTTAGGCTTGCAACTCAACTACAACAAGTCCTCAATAATTGGCTTGAAGAGCAAGGTTTTCCCATAGAAGAGAATGGCGAGGGCCTGCTGTTAAAACGCACTATTGAAACAAGTGGGCGCAGCCGAGCCTTTATTAATGGCAGCGTGGCAACCTTAAACCAATTACGTGAAGCCGGTGATTTACTAGTTGACATTCATGGTCAACACGCCCACCAACTACTTCTAAAGGGCGGTGCACAACGCGATTTACTCGATCACCATGCGGGCTTAACTACCTTGGCAAAAACAGTTGCCGAAAAATTCCGCCAATGGAATGAGAGCCGTCGCAGACTAGTTCAAGCTGAAAATGCAGGCCAAGATATACAACGTGAACGTGAGCGCTTGGAATGGCAACTTGAGGAATTGCAAGTACTCTCGCCACAAACAGATGAATGGATAACAATTCAAAGCGATCATGCGCGTCTAGCAAATGCGGCAAAAATTATTAGTGGTTGCCAAGCAGTAATTGATAGCTTAAGTGAAGTTGAAAATTCAGTAGCCACGGTACTCTCTAAAACTAGCAGCGAGATCCAAACCCTGAGTGCGCACGATAGCAACCTGATGGAGGTTAGTGTCACACTTGAAACAGCACAAATTCAGGTAGATGAGGCGGTTCATAGTCTCACGCGCTATCTCCAAAAAATTGAACTTGATCCAGAGCGACTAGGAGAAACTGAAGCGCGCATGCAAGCGTTGCATAGTGCCGCACGCAAATTTAAAGTGCCGGCTGAACAATTACCGCAACTCTTACTCGACACTGAAGATGGCTTAGCAACGTTAACCGCCGCACAAAATATTGACCTTCTAAAAAAACAGGTCGCCACTGCGGAAGCAGATTTTATGAAATTAGCGCAACAACTGACGCAAGACCGTAGCAAAATGGCAAAGCAATTGGGGCAAGAAGTTACAGCTGCAATGCAAGGCCTATCGATGGCAGGCGGACAACTGCAAATTAGCTTGCTACCACTAGCCGAGGGCAGTGCAGGCGGCTTAGAGCAAATTGAATTTTTGGTTGCCGCCCACCCAGGGGCAACACCCCGACCCCTAGCAAAAGTCGCATCCGGCGGAGAATTAGCGCGTATTAGTCTGGCTATTAGTGTCATCACTAGCCAAGCTGCTTTTACGCCAACGTTAATTTTCGATGAGGTCGATGCCGGTATTGGCGGGGCGGTAGCAGAAACTGTGGGTCGTTTATTACGCCAACTTGGCGAATCACATCAAATTCTTTGTGTGACCCATTTACCTCAAGTGGCAGCACAAGGCAATCAGCACCTGAAGGTCAGTAAGGCGATTAGTAAAACCCAAGATCAAGAAAAAACGCTTTCCCATGTCAGCTTATTAAGCCGCGCAGAGCGGGTTGAAGAAATTGCCCGTATGCTGGGCGGCGCAACCATCACCGAAACTACTCGGCGTCATGCGCGCGAACTTCTTGAGCAACATTAGGCTGCAAAATCGTCTTCCATAACGCGATTACTTGAAGGCGTGCCGCCACAAACTCCGGATGTAGTTGTAAATCAAGCCGCGATTTATCCACTCCATCTAAGCGTAAGCGATGCTGTTTGGCTCTAAACAAACGATAAGCATTGCCAACTACGAGAGCGGCAGGACGCTCAATTAATTGACAATCGGCAGCAATGCTAAGTAAGGCAATATTCCCCAAATTAGCGATTAACTGCGGGTGAAAATGAGCAAATGCTAAAACTAAATATTGCACGATAAATTCTATATCCACCATACCACCTGCATCATGCTTCAAGTCAAATTGATTGGTAGCATTGGGGTGCCCCTCATGCACCTTGAGGCGCATCGCTAAAATCTCTTGACGTAATAGGCTAGGTTCGCGAATCTGCCCTAAGACTGCAGAACGAATCTCATCAAATTCAGGGGCAAGCGAAATTTGCCCGGCAGCAAAACGTGCGCGTGTGAGCGCTTGATGCTCCCAAACCCAAGCAACATTTTTTCCTTCCCGAAATTGATATTGCCTAAATGCCACCAAGCTGGTGACTAAAAATCCAGCCGATCCATTCGGTCTTAAGCGGGTGTCGATCTCAAATAGAGTCCCCGCCGAAGTAAATGCAGTCAGCCAATTAATCATCCGCTTGGCCAACAGGGTGTAAATTTCTTGCGCCTTTAAATCATGCTCTTCGGCCGCATAGATAAATACCAAATCTAAATCAGAAGCATAACCGAGCTCTTTACCACCTAATTTGCCATAGGCAATGACAGCAAATGGTGGTAGGGGATTACTTAACAAGGTAAATTTCTTCGCTACGCCTGTCCACACTCGCTCATAACTCACTTGCAAGATCATATCAGCGAGTGCTGATAAGCGATCGCTAATTTTTTCAACGCCCAACGGCTTTTGGGTGCCAATCCCTAAATCTGCCAACAAAATTAAAAATGTTTCCGTTTGGTGGCAAACCCGTAATACATTCATTGCCTGCTCATCGGTGGTGGCATCTTGTAAAGCATCATCAAGCCTTAGATCAAGATTAGCCTTTACTTCACCCCAATACAGTGCGGGTTCATGTACTAATTTTTCTTCAGTACTTGAATCGAGTAAATTATCTAGTAAGTGAGGATGGCGAGTAAGGTATTTCGCGCCCCATTCTGAGGACCTCAACAAAGCAAAAATATTAATTAAAGCTTGTGGATACTCGGCCAAAATTGCTAAATAGGCACCGCGTCTTGCTATGGCCTCTAGCAAATCACAAAACCGCAAGAGAACTCGATCCGCCTCTTCTGGTTCGAGCGTCTCGGTCATCAATAAATCAACTGCTTTTTTTAAGAGGTTGACAAGGATTAAACGACTTGATTCTGGCAAGGCTTTTTGTTTAGCACTAGCAAGCCACAATTGCCAGCGCCGCATGGACTCTGGAAAAAGACTTGCATCAGGCTCCCAAGTGGGCAAAAGGGTATCGACATTAAGGCGATTGTTTTTATCCAGTGCAAATGCCTTGTCAAATAACCTGGCTACATTATTTTGATGATGCTCGAGCTGAAGTAAAAAATCGGCTCTCAGCATTGGATTGGTAGTCCCAGCCTCTACGCTAGTCATGGTCTCTGCTAGTCTTTGCTGAATTGCTTCGTCTTCTGGTAAAGAATGGGTTTGCTGATCTTCCCAAATTTGTAAACGATGCTCTAAGCGCCTTAAAAATTGATAGGCCTGGGCTAAATTATCAATTTCTGCCGGGGGCAATAGATTTTGCTGGGCAATTAAACTTAATACTTCTAAGGTTGGGCGAATCTGAAATCGAGGGTCTGTACCCCCGCGCATTAATTGAAACATTTGCGCTAAAAATTCAATTTCACGAATTCCGCCACGACCCAATTTAATATCTTGTACGCGGTTAGGTCGACCAGAGCGGCTAATGCTTCGACGCTCGGCTTCGCGCTGAATTTGGGCGTGTAATTCGCGTAGTGCGGCAATGACGCCGTAATCTAAATGGCCCCGGTAAATAAAGGGGCGCACAATTTGCGTTAATGCTTTATTGCATCGCTCAAATTCACTAGCAGAAGATGGGGGGTAGACTAAACGCCCTTTTATCCATGCGTAGCGCTCCCACTCTCGACCTTGTACCGTTAAATATTCTTCGAGCATATCAAGGCTGCACACTAATGGACCTGAATCCCCATTTGGCCGTAAGCGCATATCTACCCTAAATACAAAGCCATTGGCACTTTGTTCGGCAAGTAATTTAATCACCCGCTTACCAACCCTATCAAACCACTCATGATTTGATAAGGAGTTAACACCTCCCTGAGTATTGCCGTCTTCTTCATAGAGAAAAATTAAATCAATGTCGGAAGAAACATTGAGTTCATAGCCACCTAATTTACCCATCCCCACCACCATCAGTGGCAGCTCACAATTTAAGGTATGACTCCAAGGCAAACCAAAACGGTTCTGGAGGTCTAAGCGGGCACGCAATACTGCTAAAGCAATCACTTGTTCGGCAAAAAAGCTAAGCGCGGCAGTAACCTCAGCTAAGCTGGCCAGCTGATTCAGGTCACGAAAAGCAAGCCAAATCATAAATCGCTGCCTTGCTAAGCGCATATGCGCCATGAACTCAGTTTCTGCAGTATTGGGATTACTTGCTGCCTCAATAGCTTCTGGCAAGAGCGCCAATATACCCGTGCGCTCCAAGGGCAATTCCCCACAAAGGGCTAGCCACTCCAGCCAATTCGGGTTCGCAAGCAGCCAGCGATCAGAAAAAACTGAATGGCGCCGCAAATAGGTTACTTGGGACTGAAATAAGCTCATGACTCCATCTTAATCTGAGCTCTTGAGGAGGAACAGTCGGAGGTGGTAATGCTGACGGATAATACAGGTCATGCTCGGTAAATTAGGACCCCAAAGCTTTAAATTAAAACGCTGGTGGCGGCGTTTATTGATTCTCATGGCAAGCCTGGCTATGCTCTTCGTTTTAGGGCATTTAACCATTCGCTTTTGGCTCTGGCCGCAAGTGGAAACCTCTAAACCAGCAATTGAACGCCTCATCGGTGCGCGCTTAGGGTCTGAGGTTGAAATTGATCAACTTACCGTTGCTTGGGCTGGACTGAGACCATCATTTCAAATTCAAGGCTTTCGGTTTGTTCATCCCAATAAAAATAAAGTACCCAATCTTGCGCCTCTACTGGAAATTAAAAATATCTCAGGCGAATTAAGTTGGCTAACTTTGTATCACTTGAAGCCCTACTTTGCACAACTCGAATTTGACGATGCCCGCATTCAGATGCGCCGTGATCAAAAGGGCAATATTGCAATCGCTGGGATCAATTTAAAAAATGACCCCGGCGATTTTTCTGCAGTTAATTGGCTTCTCAATCAAGACCAGATACGTATTAAGAATGCGCAAATTATGTGGCAAGATCTGGGTCGTAACCCTACCCCCATTGCAATTCAACTTGATCGCTTTGAACTCACGAATGGCATCCGCCGTCATTATGGCGAATTAAGCTTACAAAGTCCTTGGCATAAACAACCCTTGCAGCTGGAAGCTAACTTCATCCACCATCTGGCTAGCGAAGCCGGTAATTGGCGCAATTGGGATGGTGAATTTTCTTGGGTTTTGAGTGGTTTAAATTTGGCCCAACTCTCCCAAGACTTTAAATTGCCAATTTACTCTGTTGCTGGCCTCTTAAACTCAAACGGCAAATTGGTACTCGATGGCGGCAAGCCAAAAAGTAGTGCCATCCAATTCAACGGTGAGCAAATTCAACTGCAGACTACGAAGGAGAAAGAAGGACTTGGATTTGGTCACATTGAGTTCAACTTAACCCAAACTAGGGCTGGCAAAATGATTTTACTGACGACCAAAAATTTAGTTTGGCGCGATCTGCAAAGTGCTGCAAATAGCCCTTTAAAAAAAATGGAGTCCATGACCTTTAAATGGCGAGCGCCTGAGATTAATTCAGAAATAAAGGAATTTGGTTTCTCGGCACCTTCCATTCAGATTGCAAACCTCACTCTTTTTGTCAAAAATTTACCCTTACCGAAAAAACTCAAACAGCTGATTACCAATGCACGGGCTAGCGGCGAGCTACAAAATATTGATCTCAGTTGGGCAGAAACTAAATCATCCTTGCCTTTGCCCACTTCTTGGCTTAGTGAAGCGCAACTCGATTTAAACCTCAGTGTTAAGTTGGTTGATGTCAGTTTTACCACTCCCTTTAAAGAACTGCCCTCGGTTGCGCATTTAACTGGCACATTGTTGACCACTGAAAAAGCGGGCTCCTTAACCCTTGATGCGCAACATTTAGCTCTCCAAATTAACGATTTTTTGAGTGACTCTAAACTCCAGTTTGATCAAGCTAGTGGAATTCTGGAATGGAAAAAAACGAAAAATAATTGGGAAATTAGTGGTAAAAAAGTGCAAGTTGAAAATAAAGACGTAAGCAGTCATTTTTCTGCTACCTATCTTTTAAAAGATTCAAAAGAGGCCGATTTCCTAACTCTAGATATGAATCTTGCACGCGCTGAGATGCCGCAAATTCACCGCTATCTGCCAATTGCGATGAATACAGAAACTAAAAATTTTCTTGCTAAAGCGTTTACCTCTGGTGAAGTCAAGAATGGGGTAATTCATATTAAAGGTGCGCCAACTGAAATTCCGTTTGCCAAACCTCAAACGGGAGAGTTTTCAGTAAATCTACCTGTCGTCAATGCTACCCTTATTCCAGATCCGCTCTTGCCAACCAGTCAAGGAAGGTGGCCGAGCTTTAGCGCAGTTAATGGTCTAGTAACGATTCAACAATCCAAGCTTGATATTACGATTGAGCAAGCCAAATACAAAGAGGTAAGTTTGCAGCAATTTTCAGCCGGCATTACCAATATGAGTGCGGCAAAGCCAATTCTACAAATTAAAGGTGATGCTCAAGGTGATCTGGCGCAAATGTTTGAATATCTACAACCAACGCCTGTTTTATTCAATCATGATCAGGTCAGTAAAAATCTTAAAGTCTCTGGGCCCGCATTGCTAAAGCTTGATTTACAAATTCCTTTTGATGCAAATCAGGACCCAATCATTAATGCTGAACTAGGCATCAGTAAAAATCGCGCTCAATGGGATCAATTTCCACCCCTGGAAAATATTCGCGGCACCCTTCGTTTACGTGATGAAAAAGCAGAGTTTGAGGATGTGCATGCGGATTTAATGGGTGGCACGATGCAAATCATCAGTACGGTGGATAGCGCTAATAAAAAATTATTTACGATCAATGGCAATGCCAATAGTAATGCCATAAAATCGTATTTTGCTAATGCAAAGCTTGCTGCAAATCCCTTCCTAATGGCGCTTGGCGGTAAATTGAATTACAAAGGCTCAATTGCCGCAAGTTCATTGGCTGCCAATCTTAATCTCAATTTTGATTTACAGAATCTCAGCTTTGATGTGCCTGCGCCATTAAAAAAGGAAGCTGGCACTGCGTTACAAGCAGAGATTACGATTCAAAGTACGCCTGGCTCTAAAACGAAACCCCATACAGTCGATTGGTCTGGTCGGATTGGTGATTTAATCTCAGCACAAGGCAACCTTATTGATGGCGAGGCGTCTCGCCAAAGTATTGGCGTTGGTGTAATAGCGCCGAAGCCTACGAGCGATACCAATATCAGTATGCAATTGGCAGAACTGAATGCCGATAGCTGGCAAACATTTTTGAATAGTGGATCTAGTAAAGAGGGATCGAGTTCGAATGCAATTGGTCTAACGGATGTAGCAATTGGTCAATTTAATGCCCAAATTAAGAATTTCATTTTCTTAAATCGCACTTGGCCCGATCTTAATATTAATGCTAGTGGAAAAAATAATGGCTTACTGGCACGGATCAATTCCCCTGCGCTTACTGGTCAAGTTGATCTTCAGTTGAATTCAGCATCAGGAAAGCCTAATAAAGTGAGTGGCAAATTGAGCTACCTCCATGTCCCGCAAGCGAATTCTCCTAAGCTACCACTCAATTCTGAAATGAGTGTAGTCAACCCAGTTTCAAGGCCCGTTTCAAGCCAGAAAACAATTCGCTTATTACCCGATATTGATCTCACTATTAACGATTTTACTTGGGCAAAAGGTCAGCTTGGTGTGACAACGCTAAAAGCGAGTAACCAAGGTGATCGCTTTCAGATCGATTCATTAACCGTCAATAATCCAGAAGCGAAAGTCAGTATTACCGGCAAGTGGTTGGAATATGCCCAAGTAGGTAATGAGCAGACCTCGCTTGATGTTGAGGCAGATATCAGCAATTTAGGCGTGATCATTTCGCGCTGGGGAAATCCTAATCAAATTGAAGGCGGGGTTGGGAAGCTGACTGCCAAACTCGACTGGCAAGGCTCGCCCTTTCAGCCTGAATGGAGTTCCATTGCCGGTCAAGTCAATATTGATTTGAGTAACGGACGCTTATTAGAAGTAGATACCGGGGCAGTGCAATTACTGAATGTTTTAAGTTTACAAAGTTTATTAAAATTTGCCAGCTTTAACGAAGCGAGTACGGTTCGTGATCTGGCGAACAAGGGTACTGCATTTAATAGCATTATTAGTACGTTTAATATTCGCAATGGGGTTGCGCGGACGAATCAATTTAATATGGAATTAAACCAAGCACGGGTTTTCATGTCGGGTTTAATCAGCATTCCTAATCAAACCCAAGATTTGCGTGTAACTATTTTCCCCACCCTTGATGCTACAACTGGAGCTTTGGCACTAGTTGCCATTAATCCCATAGCGGGCTTAGCCGCATTGGTAGGACAATACTTGTTAACCAATCGAATTAACAAAGCCATGGAATCCGATTACCTGATTCAAGGCTCTTGGCAAACTCCGCAAATTATTCCACTAAATCAACAAGGCCAGCCACTTGACCCCAGCGTAATGGACTCAATTCGCAAGCGTGATTTACTCCGCCAGCAGCAAGAACCAGCAGCAGCGCCATTACCGCGCGTTAGTACTTCAGCACAATAAAAGCCTAGTAGAACTGACCATGAATATTACAACCAAGCCTCAAGAATTTCGTCTTGCCGCAGTGCAGATGGTCTCAACGCCAAATGTGACTGAAAACCTTATGGCAGCTAGTCACCTTATTCGGCAAGCTGCAGAAGCTGGCGCGCAATTAGTTTTATTACCGGAATATTTTTGTTTAATGGGACTAAAGGATCATGACAAAATTACCATTCGAGAAAAATATGGTGCTGGCTTAATACAAGACCAACTTGCCCAATTAGCTCAAGAACTTAAAATTTATATTGTTGCTGGCACGATTCCACTAGAAACAGAGTATGTCGCTAAAGTTCATAACAGTACTTTAGTCTTTGATCCTGACGGAAAAAATATTGCCCGGTATGACAAAATGCATTTATTTAGTTTTCAAACGGCTGATGAGCATTACGATGAAGCTAATACGCTCATTGCGGGAAGTTCCCCAGGGCTGCTAGAAATAAACCACAATGGTGTGTCGTGGAAGATGGGCTTAAGTATTTGTTATGACTTGCGCTTCCCAGAGTTATATCGTGCATTGGGTGAAGTTGATTGTCATCTTGTACCGGCCGCCTTTACTTACACCACCGGTAAAGACCATTGGGAAATTTTGTTACGCGCGCGGGCAATTGAAAACCAATGCTACGTGCTGGCTTCGGCCCAAGGAGGCACCCATGTAAATCGCCGCCGCACTTGGGGCAACTCGATGTTCATTGATCCCTGGGGCGATATTGAACAATGTCTAGTCGCCGGAGAGGGAGTTATTTTGGGCACTCTCAGCAAAAATAAATTAGACGCAGTACGCTCTAAGCTTCCCGCCCTTTTGCATCGCAAGCTGTAATTATAGAAAGTTGCCTCTATTTTGAATAAGCCAGTCGCTAGCCCTGTAGCCTCCGCTGAACTACTCAGTATTGCTAAATCAATTCTGCTAGAACCTAGCGGGCTAACTGATGCCGATTTAGACCATACTTTTGGGGTACTTTTTACCCATCAATTAGATGATGCTGATTTATATTTTCAACGAACCCATAACGAAAGCTGGAGTCTTGAAGAGGGTATTGTTAAGTCGGGTAGTTTTAGTATCGATCAAGGCGTAGGAGTCAGGGCTATTCATGGCGATAAAACTGCTTTTGCCTATTCTGATGAAATTAACTTGGCAGCTTTAACTAAGTCGGCTAAAGCAACACGCGTCATTGGCCCACAAGGGGGAGCCCATGCCCTCACTAAAACCCATGGTCATTCTGTCATACCGCCCCTGTATGCCAATCTCAACCCCCTCGACTCACTGCTGCCGCAAGAAAAAATTGCTTTGCTCGAAAGCATTGAACGCCAAGCTAAAGCCCGGGATCCACGCATTATTCAAGTGATGGCTAGCTTAGCTGGAGAATTCGATGTGGTCTTGGTTGCTCGTGCTAATGGCTTATTGGCAGCTGATATTCGCCCCTTGGTACGCGTTTCAATTCATGTCATTGCCGAACAAAATGGGCGCCGTGAGTCTGGCTCTGCTGGCGGTGGTGCACGCCATGGCTACGATTACTTTAATGCCGCATTAATTAGCCAATGGGTAAACGATGCGGTAGATAGCGCCTTAATCAATTTGGAATCGCGCCCCGTTGCTGCCGGCACCATGACCGTGGTGATGGGCCCGGGCTGGCCTGGCGTGCTCTTACACGAAGCGGTAGGTCATGGCCTAGAGGGTGACTTTAATCGGAAAGGTTCTTCTGCTTTTGCTGGCTGTATCGGCCAGCGTGTAGCCGCAAAAGGAGTCACCGTGGTTGATGACGGCACCCTTACTGGGCGCAGAGGTTCACTGACCATGGATGATGAAGGCACACCCACCCAATGCACCACCCTAATTGAAGACGGTATTTTGCGTGGCTATATTCAAGACAGCCTGAATGCTCGCTTAATGAAGATGGCACCAACAGGGAACGGTCGCCGCGAAAGTTTTGCCTCACTACCAATGCCACGGATGACAAATACGTATATGCTCGCTGGCACTGAAGATCCCCAAGAAATTATTAGCAGTATTAAGCGAGGTTTGTACGCAGTCAATTTTGGCGGTGGTCAGGTAGACATTACCAGCGGTAAATTTGTCTTCTCAGCTTCTGAAGCTTATTGGGTTGAAAACGGCAAAATTCAGTATCCCGTGAAAGGCGCCACCATTATTGGTAATGGCCCAGAGTCTCTGAAACAAGTAAGCATGATCGGCAATGATTTAAAGCTTGATAGCGGCGTAGGCGTTTGTGGCAAGGAAGGCCAAAGCGTGCCAGTCGGCGTTGGTCAGCCCACTTTACGGATTGATGGGATGACTGTTGGCGGAACTGCCTGATGGGCTTAAAATAGGCTCATGAGCTCAAGAAACTTAACCCCCCAAGAAAATTGGTATACCAGCGTTGATAAAACCTCGGCCACCGATGATCAACGCATTGCCGATATTTCTGTTCTGCCCCCTCCGGAACATTTAATTCGTTTTTTCCCCATTGATGGTACCCCCATCGAAAAACTCATTAGCCAGACACGCCTCAACATTCGCAATTGCATTCATGGTAAAGATGATCGGCTGCTAGTCATTATTGGCCCCTGCTCAATTCATGATCCAAGAGCTGCGCTTGAATACTGTCATCGCTTACTTAAAGAACGGGCGCGTTTTGCTGGCGAACTAGAAATTGTGATGCGGGTGTATTTTGAAAAACCTCGTACCACAGTTGGTTGGAAGGGATTAATTAATGACCCTTATCTTGATGAAAGCTTTCGTATAGAAGAGGGCCTGCGTATTGCACGCCAAGTATTGATGGAAATCAACCGCCTGGGCATGCCTGCTGGTAGTGAGTTTTTAGATGTGATATCACCCCAGTACATTGCTGATCTTATTTCCTGGGGTGCAATTGGAGCACGGACTACTGAGAGCCAAGTGCACCGCGAATTAGCTTCAGGCCTATCCGCTCCCATTGGCTTTAAAAATGGTACTGATGGCAACATTAAAATTGCGACTGATGCCATTCAAGCAGCACGACGTCCGCACCACTTTCTCTCAGTACATAAAAATGGTCAAGTTGCGGTCGTACAAACGAACGGCAACAAAGACTGTCATGTGATTTTACGCGGGGGTAAAGAGCCTAACTATGAAGCCCAGTATGTTGCTGAGGCCTGTGCCGAACTTGCTGCAGCGAAGCTGCCAACAAGCTTAATGATTGACTTATCGCATGCCAATTCAAGCAAACAACACGAGCGGCAAATTGTGGTGGCAGAGAATATTGCCCAACAAATTGAAGCAGGTTCGCGCAAAATTTTTGGGGTGATGATTGAAAGCCATTTATTAGGTGGGGCGCAGAAATTTACTCCCGGCAAAGACGACCCGAGCCAACTTGAGTACGGTAAAAGCATTACTGATGCCTGTATTGATTGGGATAGCTCAGTGCAAGTACTTGAACGTTTGGCTCAAGCGGTTAAAAAACGGCGGCGCTAAAAACGGGAATTTCGTAAATTAGTAATGGTCAAAATGGGGCCAAGATTAGCTTGGCGTATTTTGATTTTTCCACAAAATATCTGTGCCGCCAGCAGCGCGATTTAAAACACGTGCTAGGACAAATAATAAATCGGAAAGTCGATTGACATATTGACGTGGTGCATCGTGAATCGGCTCATCCCAGCCTAACTTCACAATTGACCGTTCTGCGCGCCGACATACTGTTCGACAAAC